>CAYNTN010000087.1:0-20643 GCA_964399995.1 uncultured Ignavibacteriaceae bacterium | reverse complement strand
TTTGATGTGTAGCTGAGAGCAATGGTTTCAATCTCCTTTGAAAGTCCTGTAAAGATCAAAATAATTAGAACAGCAAAGAAAATAACACTGCTGATTAAAGATAATATCTGATGAGTCTTTGAATACTTCTTTGCGAGCTTAGATTTTTCCTGTTCGGAATTATTATCACTTTGAAATATTTCTGCTGTTATATTTGTATCCATTTTTTAATTGAATATTAATGTAAATCCTAAATACAGTACGAACGGTATGAAAGCAATCATTACGGCTTTTCCGAAATCCAGTTTCGCAATCTTACTCAAACCAATTCCGACTACAATGTAAAACCAGATATTGAACAGATCCAGTTTGGATATTAGAGCATAAACTTTATCTCCAACAGACTCTTCACTGAGAATTAAACCCAGCCCAATGCTCGACATTTCGCCCCTCAAAATTGAAATTACCAATGCAATTAAATTACCTAAAGCAAGTATCAGCATTGCCAGTCCGATGACATTTAAAATATTCATTATTTCAAATTCCGTTTTCATAATTTTAAGAATGATCAGGTAAATGATAAAGGGAATAAATAAAATAACAAACGAACCAAATACAGCTCCGACATATCCGAATATCTTAAACATAGCACTCTGGGGATTCATACCATCCAATGCTTTGTCAGCATCTTCACGCGTCATCTTTCCTTCCTTCACATTTTTATCAAACTGCTCTGACATTTTCTCACGTGCCTTCTTCATTGTCTTGCTTGCCAGCTCCTCATCCTGCATGAATAAAAATGTTCCTATAACCGTAAGGATGATTGAGATTATAAGTGGGATCATCCAGTAATTTTTCTTAGGACTATTTACGATCGTCTCGTAAGTTTCTCCCGGTGCAGTAAACACACCTGCCATTGCATCAGCTTTTGAGAGCTCTTCGAATTGTTCAGAAGGCTCCGGAACCTGTTCAGGATTTGTAAGATTTTCTTCACTCATGATTTTTGTGGTTTATTTTTTGAAATTTAATTAAATTGATTTCGCTAATTGTTATTCGCCTATGGTCAATCGTGAATCGTCAATCGTCAATCGTCAATCGTGAATCGTCAATCGTCAATCGTGAATCGTGAATCGTGAATCGAGAATCGTCAATCGAGAATAACTTACTTAATAATTAATATTCAATACTCAATACTCAATACTTAATACTCAACACTCAATACTCAACGTGGATAAATTTATGCAGGCAGCAATAGAAGAAGCTAAAAAAGGTCTCAGTGAAGGCGGAATTCCTATTGGGTCTGTATTGGTAAAGGAAGGTAAGATAATCGGGAGGGGACATAACAGGCGTGTACAGGAAAATGATCCGGTTATACACGCTGAGATAGATTGCCTTAGAAATGCAGGTAGAATTGGTGTTTACAAAGATACAATACTTTATTCAACATTAATGCCGTGTTATCTTTGCGCAGGCGCTTCCGTACAGTTCGGGATTAAAAAAATCATTGCAGGCGAATGCGAGACATTCACAGGGGCAACGGAATTTATGGAATCTCATGGAATTGAAGTTATCAATCTTGACCTGGATGAATGCAAGAATCTAATGAAAGAATTTATTGAAAAGAATCCGGAACTTTGGTTTGAGGATATTGGCGAACTTTAGGATTTATAAGATTTTTAAGATTCGTAAGATTTATAAGATTAGTAAAGATTTATAAGATTTATAAGATTTATAAGATTCGTAAGATTTATAAGATTTATAAGGATGATAAAATTTAGTAAATTGTGTAATCATCAGAATCTCTCAAAATCGAAACCCATTGCCAATTTATTGCAAGCATATTTTGTAAAAAAAATCTTATAAATCTTATAAATCTTACGAATCTCACGAATCTTATAAATCTTACGAATCTAACAACTTGATTAAAAGAACTGAACGCCCGCAATACTCGCCTGAATTCCGAAAACGCCGTGCGCTTAACTGGCTTACTCTTGGATTTACTTATGCCGCAATGTATATGGGAAGATATAATCTTTCCTTTGCAAATAAATCACTTTCTGATACTTATGGTTGGGATAAAACACAGATCGGTGCTATAATCACGGCAGCACTCACAATTTACGGTCTATCTGCAATGTTCAACGGACCGATTGCTGACAGGATTGGAGGCAGGAAGGCGATGCTTATTGGCTCTATTGGAACTGTCATATTCAATCTTCTCTTCGGATTGGGAGCATATCTGAATTTTTTCGGGACAGGAACTTTGCTCATAACTTATTTTGCAAGCGTGTGGTCGCTGAATTCCTATTTCCAGTCTTACAGTGCATTGGCATTAATAAAAGTAAATGCCGGATGGTTTAAAGTAAGTGAGCGAGGAGTATTCTCAGCTATATTCGGCTCCATGATACAAAGCGGACGAGCTCTTATTTTCATTATAGGAGGCTGGGCTATTACAGTTCTTCCATGGCAATGGGTTTTTTTCATACCGGCAGGTGTTGTTGCGGTTATGTCTTTCATGACATTTTTATTCGTCAGAAACATCCCTCCCGATGCCGGACTTCCTCCATTGGATACTCACGACGCAACAAGCGGAGACACGGGAAAAGTTGATTTTAAATATGTGTTTAATAAAGTAATCTCAAATCCCATAGCCATTACAATTGCGATAGCAGAATTCTGTACAGGTTTTGTGAGACACGGTTTCGAACAATGGTTTCCTCGTTATATGCAGGAGTATCAGCAGCTTGCGCTTGACTCTCCGGTATTTCAGAAAGGAGCATTTGGGGTTGTACTGGCGGGAATCGGAGGAGCTTTTCTTGCAGGATTTTCTTCAGACTGGTTATTTCAATCCAGAAGAACTCCGGTAGCATTTATAGGATATATTCTGATTATCTTTTCCTTAACTGTAATTTGGTTTGCGCCGGGAATAAATTTTGTAATCATTGCTTTTATAACAAATTCACTTGGAATCAGCATGGTTCATTCAATGCTTTCGGGAACAGCTTCAATGGACTTCGGAGGTCAGAGGGCTGCTGCAACGGCAACGGGCATGTTCGACGGTATGCAATATATAGGCGGAGCAACTGTTGGTATTGGAGTAGGCTGGCTTCTTGATACTTTCGGTTGGGGATCGTGGAGTCCGAGTATGATTGGATTTGCTTTGATTGGTGCGCTTCTGATGATAAAGCTATGGAATGCAAAACCGAAACCGAAAACAATTAGCAATGAGCAATGAATAATGAAGCATGAGCAATAAATTAATAATAAATAAATAATTTTACTATCGATTAACCAATTTAATTTAAAAAAATGAATAACAGACCATTAGTTTATGATGTGCCTCATAAGGCGATCAGAAATGCTTTATCACAGCTCTCACTTCTTTCGGGAAGTACGGATTACAACAGTAAGGAAGATATGGAAAAATTGAAAAATGTTTTAGATGAAGTTTTCGAATTACTGGATAAACATGCTGAACATGAAAATAATGTTCCTCTTAAATATCTTGAGCAAAAAGCTCCGGGAAGTTCGGTTCATGATAAAGAGGATCATACAAACATTGAATCAGAAATGGATAAGCTTCGTGATGAATTTAATAAACTTTTTGCAAATTCGGGAAAAAAAGAAGACTTGCTATATCCGGGCAATGAATTTTACATGAATGTATCTGACTTTCATGCAAAGTATATTCAGCACATGCTGGAGGAAGAGCGTGAAACACAGCCTTTGCTTTGGAAAAACTTTACGGATGAAGAGCTTCATCAGATGGACATGGAAGTAAAGAAGAACATAAGACCTGAAGAAATGATTGGATTGTTTAAATATTTAATGCCGGCTTTTTCTAATAATGCCAGGATCGGAATGCTTTCTGAAATAAAAAGTGCAGCGCCAGAAGAATTTTTTGCAGCGCTTATGAACGTAGCAAAATCAGTTCTTTCAAAAGATGATTTTTCAAAACTGGAAAAATCTCTTTCATAAGTAAGAAAAGTTTATCGATTCGGTTTTATAAAAAATAAAATTCAAATTAGTTTCTTCTTCATTCCCGAATGTTCCAGCAGGAATCCAATTTGATTTAGTTTTGCTGACTGGATTCCCGCTAAGAGCATGCGGGGATGCGCAGTAAGAGGTTTCAGAATCCTCTATATACTTATTACCTTATACCTAATAATCAATACTTTATGTTAAAGCTGTCCAATACATTAACAAGAAATAAAGAAGAATTCATCCCAATCGAACCCGGTAAAGTCCGCATGTACAGCTGCGGTCCGACTGTTTATAATTTCATGCATATCGGAAATCTCCGAACATTTTTCTTTGAAGATATTTTACTGAGAGTATTAAAATATAATGGCTATGAAGTCAAGTATGTAATGAACATTACCGACGTCGGACATCTGACTGCTGATAGTGATACGGGAGACGATAAAATAGAAGCGTCGGCAAAAGAGCAGGGTAAAAGCGTCTGGGATATAGCCGAATCTTATACAAAGGCTTTTAAGAATGACATTCTGTTAATGAACATTTTACCTCCGGATGTTTACACAAAAGCAACTGATTACATTAAGCAGCAGATTGAAATGATAAAATGTCTTGAAGAGAAAGGATTTACATACATTATCAGTGATGGTGTTTATTATGATACCTCAAAATTTCCAACATACGGTGATCTTGCGCGGCTTGATATAAAGGGTTTGCAGGAAGGAATTCGGGTTGAGTTTTCAGCTGAGAAAAAAAATACAACTGACTTTGCGCTTTGGAAGTTTTCTCCGAAAAACGAGCAAAGGCAGATGGAATGGGAATCGCCCTGGGGAAAGGGATTTCCCGGATGGCATCTTGAATGTTCGGCAATGAGTAAGACCGAACTTGGAAATCATTTTGACATTCACTGCAGTGCAATTGATCATATCTTTCCGCACCATACAAATGAGATCGCACAATCAGAAGCATGCAACGGTGAGAAGTTTGTGAATTACTGGATTCACGGAGACTTTCTGGACATGGGAAATGAAAAAATGTCAAAGTCTCTGGGCAACTTCATAACATTGCAGACATTAATTGAAAAAGGCTATTCACCGTCAGATTACAGATACTTCTTACTGATGGCACATTACAAGAAGAAGCTGAAATTTTCAATCGAAGCATTGGATGGTGCTAGAAACGGGTACAGAAATTTGCGGGGAAAAATAAATAACCTGATGCAGGCAGTTCATGTAGAAGGACAAATACATGACAGTAAAATTGAGGCAAAAAAATTTTCGGAATGGAAAAGTAAATTTTTAGACTCAGTTAATGATGATCTGAACATGCCCGGAGCAATGGCTGTCTTATGGGATATGCTCCGCGATGAAGGTTTGTCTTCTTATGAAAAGCTAAATCTGGCTTATGACTTTGATAAAATTTTCGGATTGAATCTGGATAAAGTCACTGATGAAAATGAAGGTTCTGAAATTCCGGAAGAAATTATGACGCTGGTAAATAAACGAAATGAAGCAAAGAAAAGCAAAGACTTTAAACTGTCTGATGAAATCAGAAATGAATTAAAAGAAAAGGGGTATGCTTTATTGGATACAAAAGACGGTGTTGAAATTAAAAAAATAGATAATATGTAATTTTTTTGTCGAAGTGTTTTAAGTACATTAATGTTTTTTCAAAATTTTTTTCGGGATACACGACAAATTTACATTATACAAATTACTCATCACTAAAGGTAAAAATTCCAATAATAACCGAACTCCAGTATTTCGAAGGATGTTTCTCTAACCAGGGATTAAGTATTTTTGCAAATCTGCTGGAAACGGCATAGAATAATCTTTTGAATATGTTGTTTAATGGCTCATGAACTGCATAAGCGAAGCCTCCATAGTAACTTAAATATTCCGCTTTCAGTTTGTTTCGTACTGAAAAATCCTTAAATGTCTTTAAGTTCATGCATTCCAGATTATGCAGCATCAGATTTTTTTTATCCAATAATAAGCCATAATATTTGCGTAAATAATTTTTATTCGGAATTATGATAAGTAAACTGCTTCCGTTATGCATGTATTCCAAATGTTTATCAAGCACATCATGGAAATTACTGAAGTGCTCAACTAAACCATTAGAAAAAACCAAATCGTATTTTTTCTCAGGTACATATTCAAAAAGATCTTTTTGTATATATTCATAATCGGAAACCCCCATTATCTTCATTGACTGCGCTATCTTATTTACGTCGGAGTTAAAATCAATCCCGGAAGGTTTCAGCCCAAATTTGCTGCCAAAATAACTAATGTATCTCCCCGGATAAGCTCCGATCTCAATAACTGTTTCCGGTTTTTTCTTGCAATAACTCATCCATGCTTTCCATACAGGATTGTAGTAGTCGCATATTTTTAAAACTGAGTTTTTCTCTAGCGATACTTCATCGTAATATTTTTCCCAGTACTTCTGGTTTGTCAGTCTTTCTTCCACACTATGTATATATTTTTAGTGTTGCAAATTAAACTATTGAACATCAGTTTATTATGTGTAAGCGATTTTTTCGGGATCACTGTTTTCAGTTTTGTTTAATTTAATTTTTAAGAACAAAAATTTACTGGCCGGTTGCCTGATTCCATACACTCATTGGAACTAATTTTTCAATTACAATATAAAGTTCGTTTATTCCGGCTGAATATGTATCATTGATCTGCTCAGGGATCTGAATGACGGTTGGCTTTTGATCTAAATTGGGTTCCTGCCACATTGTAATTGAAAGGGATTTTGACGGACCTCCTATCATATTTTGATCAGCTTTCATATCTGCCGGACTTACGGCGAAAACCTGACTATTCTTCAATGCATTATTTAATTTTTTCATTCCCTTTTTCCCAAAACTAAAATCATATGTATTTGATACAGATGCCTTTGTATATGTGAGAGTCCCGGTACCCGCTCTGTCAATGTTAATTGTATAATTGTACTGATATTCCGGAGATACAGGTCCCGCAGAATAAATATATGAAATTGAAGCCCAATTATCCGACTGCGCAATTGCTGGGGAGTAAAAAACAAAAACAATATACAGAAAAATTATTTTTTTCATAGTGGGGTTAAGTTAATTTAAAAATATTTTATTTGATAATTGACTGTTAAAGTTAGATACTTATTAATTTAAAATTTTCATAAGAAGCACTATTTAATCAACATCATTCGTTTTGTTAAAACCTGCTCTCCGGTTTCTAATCTGTAATAATATATTCCGCTTGGGTAATCAGTTCCTGCAAATTCAATTTCATATCTACCGGGGCTTAAATCACCGCTTATCAGTGTCTTAATTTCTTTTCCCTGTATATCAAATACCTTAAGAGTTACGAATTCTGCAGCCGGCAATTCGAATCTGATATTTGTTTCCGGGTTGAATGGGTTTGGATAATTCTGATAAAGAACAAATGCGGAAGGTAAATTACTGATTTCATTTTCCACATTCATGACATTGGAATTATATTTTAATATTGCTCCTTCTTTTCCGACTGCCCATCCGTGAGTGCTGTTTATAAAAACGAGATCATTTATTCTTGTACCTCCTGGAGTACCAACAAGCCTCCAATTTTCTCCCTTGTTGGTAGAGAGCAGGAAGCTGTCAATGATGCCGAGCGCAGACCAAGCTTCTGTATTGGTTCTGAAGCCAATAGAATTTGCAATTCCGAAAACTCCAAGTTCATTATAATTCCAGACGACACCTCCGTTAGTACTTCTGACTTTGCTTGCTCCGTATTCAAAATCTCCGCCTACTCCCAGTATGTTAAAAGAGTCGAAAATGTGAAAATCATTTACCGGCTCAGGTCCGACAATTTGTGATATCCAGTTTCTCCCGCCGTTAGTAGAACGCCACATTACTCCTGCAATATCGAATGCACCGCCGGATGCAAATCCCGTCATAGAATTATAAAACTTAATTTTTTCCACCGGGAAAGCAAACATAAACCCGGAATCAATTACTCCTTCCGTCCAGTCGCTTCCTGAATTATTTGTATAAAATAATTTCCCATGGCTTCCTGCCATAAACCCCTTGATGGAGTCTAAAAAAAAGATGCTGTTAAGAAATAAATTCGTGTCAGGGTAAAGATAATTGTTCCATGTATTTCCGCCGTCGGATGTCGAAAGAATTCTTGAACCATTAAAATTGGGAGGAGTGAAGTCAAACTCAAGAGCGAGCCCGTATCCTATTCTGTTATTTACAAAAAACAGAGAGACAATTTCATCGTTTACGCGTGAGTTTTGTTTAATCCAGTTTTGTCCGTTGTCTGAAGTATAAAGTATCAATCCGGAGTCTCCTCCGATCCAGCCGTTTAGAGTATCGGTAAAAAAACAGGTTGCTAAGTTTTTGTGAGTTGGACTTGACTGCTTAAGCCAGTATTCCTGTGCTAAAAGCAAGTTACAAGAAAATATAAAAACTAAAAATATCTTAAGAAAATTTTGCATTAATGATTCAGTATCATGCACATTTGTAAAAAATTTAATAAATATATAATTTATTTACAATTTAAGGAAGATTATTTCTTTTCCTGAAAAACCATTCAAGGCAGAGAAGAAAAATAACGATTGTGAGATAGTAAGGATTTACATTGAGCTCAAAACTACTTCTGTATTTAATTTCTGATTCTGACTTTTCATTAATATAATTCAGAGAATCCGTTATCTCTTTCTCACTTAAATCTGAAAAATTATATCCTCGTGTTTCTTTTGATAAATTATTGAGAACTGAATTATCTGCTCTTGTAAATTTAAATTCAAAATTATTTTCTCCGACCGCAAAACGGTTATCTGAGCTTTCAATTACTTTGTCCCCTGAAAAAAGCTCAGCCGTGTATCTGTAATTTCCGTCCAGAGGTATATTAATTTCGCCTTCGAAATATTTGTTTTCCCTTTTTGTGAGCTCGAGGCTGCTACTGTAGCCATCACCGGAGATTTGAATAGTTATCCGTTCATCTCCATGCAATTCATAATTTTTAATACGTGCAGTGAATTTTACATTTTCAAATCTTGAATAAACCGGTCTACCTGTTTCAACAGTAAATGTTTTTTTTTCATCCTTATTTGTGATGGCAATTACCGAGCTGGTAATAATATAATTCAAGAGCTCTCCTCCGCTATTTTTTTGAGGATTTAGTCTCCATTTATAAAGTCCGTAAGCTAAAAAAGCTGCTGACTTGTTTTTATCTGAATTCTGAATAACGTACGCCGGTTCTGCGTTCTGAGTCATTATAAGAAATGTTTCAGATGAAGGACTGACAGAAAATACCGTGGCGGATTTAAAAATATTCGGAAAAGAAGTTACTGAAGAAATTAAACCTGCATTCTTGAAAACTTCATCATTAAGATTACTCACTGCCCTGATTCCGGTCTCCTGCTCTGCTTCGGAATAAGAAGAAGCCTTGAACGGAAGCCTGTCATACAAAACCGAGAGCTTACCGTAATTCGTATTTCTGCTTGCAAAAAAAATCAGTGACGTGTTATTTTTTTCAAGCTGTAATTTTAGATCATTCAATAGTCCGGGATTTGAAATTGATGTCGGATATCCTATAAGAATGTATGAATCAAAAATACTTAAATCAGGAATTGCTCCCTCATAAAATTCCGACTCTGACTTTTGAGTCAGAAAAGTCGTTTCGAAATTTTTCACCTTCTTAATCTCTTCTGAAATGAAAGAAAAATCCGCTCCGGGTCCTCCCGATATTACAAGTATTTTAAATTTATTATCAACAAATTTAATGAACACTTCCTGGTAATTATTTTTTAATGTGATCTCATCATCCTGAGCTTCTATTTCAATTTTATACTTTATTACATTTTCAGCATTTGAAAGAACATTAAACGAAAGATTATATGCATTCTGATCAGGAGTTACTTTAATTACTTTGCTTTGAACAAGTTTATCTTCTTCATATAAATTTATTTTTACGTCGGAATTATAACCAAAGGAATTGATCTCAATATAAACAGGGACACTGCTTTCTATAAAAGCAGTTTTGTTGTAAAAAACATTCCTTAATACAAGATCATTATGCTGTAAAGTGTCTCCTGTTAAAACATGATTTACAGGTACATTCAGGAGCCGGGCAGCTGTCAACGGGTTACCTCCTTCATTAACAATTCCGTCGGATAATATTGTAACTGATGATAAATTCTTATTAACTAACTTGTCCCGAAGTGAATAAATAGATTCAGTTAAATCAGTCTCGAAATTGTCTTTACCCATATAACTAAATTCTTCTAATTCATCACTGCCGATTTCACCGGATAAATTTCCGGAGAAAAGATAATATAGATTCTCCGAAGTACCGCTTTCGGAATTTATTATCTTGTTCTTCAGAACATCTTTCAACACTGAATCACGTTTATCCAGCAATAAACTTTGTGAGTTATCCACAAGAAATACATTAACGGGTTTCTGAAACTTACCGGTGAAAAAAGAAATCACAGGAGATGAAAGGAGAAGAAAGATAAAAAAAAGTGTTAAGAATCTCAGTACAGTGAAAAGCTTTTTCTTTATTCCGTCAAGGTTGGATTTTTTATAGTAATAATATGAAATTACAAAAGCGATTACCACCAAAGCTATTGATGACAACAGGTTAAAATCCGTCTTAAAATTAAAATCCATTCCCTGGTAATTTTTGTGTAAAGCATCCTGTAATTCCGACTCTGGCGGAATATAAAAAACATTTTAACGAGGAAACTATGATATGCTGCTGCTGAAGGTTATGGAGTACACGAATTCTACATTCTTATATCAACATATACAGTCTCTTTGATTTCATTTATCCACTTTTCCATTTCATTATTTTCCTTATATACTTCAGCAAATTTTTTTATTCTTTCATAATCTCCTGATAAAGTTAATTTGTGCGAGGGATAAACTTCAATCAGTTTATAAATTTCATAACCGTAATTCATGTCATTGCCAACTCTCATTGGATCCGAAATTTGTCCTTCCGAAAGATTTTTCAGGTTTTCAACAATCGTACTGTCAATCTGTTCAACCGGCAACCTGCCGATATAACCGCCTTTTAATTTTGTAGCCTCATCCTCGGAATACAGCTTTGCCGCCGAGTCAAAAGTAATTTGTCCCGTGGTTATTCTTTCCCTAAGATCTTTTAAAAATGCAATTGTCTCGAAGTCGGAAGACTCGGATTTAGGAAACTTGATAAGAATATGCTGGCTTCTGATTTTATCTCCCTGCTTTTCATTTAATTTTATAATGTGATATCCGAATTGAGTTTCTACTATGCCTGAAACTTCACCCGGAGTTAAATTAAAAGCAGCTTCTTCAAATTCTTTAACAAATGTTCCCTTTTTCGCATAGCCGAGATCTCCTCCCTGAATAGCTGATAAAGAATCGTCCGAGTTTCTTCTGGCGAGCTCTGAAAAATCTGCACCTTGTTTAATACTGTCAAGCATCTCAAGAGCAATCATCTTCGCTTCATTTTTTTCGGCATCACTGACTTTCCTTTCAAGTATTATGTGCGCGAGTTCATATTCGTCACTCATATCCGGAAGGCTGTCTTTGTAAGTGTTATAAAAATCCCTTACCTCTTTGTCACTCACTCTCATTGCATTCTGAAATTTTTTCCTTTTCATTCTCTCTATCATAATGTTCTTTTGCAGGTCTTCCTTAAGAAGTATTTTGATTTTTGATAAACTCATTCCATAAATCTCAGAGAGTCTTTCCTCAGAACCTACCTGCGCGATCAAACCCTTTACTCTGTTATCGAGCTCCCTTATAACCTCATCTTCTGAAACAATAATACTGTCCTGCTCAGCTTTCGCTAGAATTATTTTATTTGTGAGCATTGACTGAAAAATCTGCTGCGCTATAAAAGGATTGAGTTCAGTGATCTGATTCTGACGTGCATACAACTGAATCTGATACTGAAAATCAGATTCAGTGATTATTTCATTTCCAACTACCGCTATTATTCTGTCGCCTTCCACCTGGCTAAAAACAGCGGAGCCGGCAAAGAATATTATTAAAGCAACATATATCCTGATTCTGTTCAAATATTTTTTATTCTTTAAATGCTTCTATTAAGATTGTTTCGTTAATTTTTACGGGATACTTATTTTTCAAGTTATCTACATAAGCCTTTTCCATTTCTTTAAATTTATCCTGCTGAAGAGTATTTGAAATTTCTGATTTCACCTCATCAAAAGGTCTTTCCTTTACTTTACCGCTGTCAGTGTAAGAGTATTTTCCTAAATTCAACTCGTAGTACTTCTGCATGTCTTCCTGAGTAATCTTGATTTTCCTCCACAGCTCCTCCTGATCCACCTTAAAGCTGAGAAGTCCGTTTTCGTATTCAGTCATTTGTGCTATATATTCCGGATCTTTTTCAATGTTTTCTTTTATCGCAACTTTATACAGAATCGGGTTATCGGCAGTTCCTTCTATGATCTTTTTTAATGTGGCAGAATTTGCCAGACTCGACATGTTGTCACGGTTTTTTCCCAGATATGAAATCATATCTGACACTTTGATATCTCCTCCTCTGTATGTTGCCAGCACCTTAGACTTTTCTTCAGGCGTAAACATGCTGTCCAGGTTAAAACCGGAAACAGGTTTTGCTGAATCGAATTTTGAAACAAGAAATGGCAAAGCGTCATTATTAATTTCAAAATTAAATGCTTTCTTCTCTTTTTCTAAGAATTTATTATACTCATTTTTAAACTGCGGACCTTTTTTAAAGTCACCTTTTAATGTTTCCTTTTGCTTGTCAAAAGATAAGTAAGGTTTGATTTCAGTCACTTTAATTATATGCCAGCCAAAAGGGGTTCTTACTAAATCTGAAATTTCCCCTACGTTAAGCGTAAATGCAACACTGTCAAACGGTTGAACCATTCTTCTCCTGTCAAAAAATCCAAGGTCTCCGCCTTTTGGTGCTGAACCGGGATCCTGCGATACTTCAGTAGCCACTTTTGCAAAATCCTCACCGTTTTTAATTCTTGCAAGAATATCCTTTGCCTTTTGATAAGTTCCCATTGAATCTATTACTGCACCCATACTGTCCTTCTGATCCTGTATTAAAATATGGGAAGCCCTGATTCCGTCATTTCTTTTTCTTTTATCGGTAAGCTTAACAATGTGAAGACCGAATTGTGTTCTTACCGGCTCTTTGGAATAATCACCAACCTTTAGTTCATATATGGCATCTTCAAATTCCGGGACAGTCATGCCGGCAGTAAAATAATAAAGATCTCCGCCGTTCTGCTTTGCAGTCTGATCTTCCGAAAATTCCATTGCAACTTCCGAAAACGGAACACCGTCTTTTAACTTCTTTAAAGCATCATTCGCTTTTTGATATGCTTTGATAGAATCTTCCGGTGTAAAATTCTGCTGCGGTAAATTAAACAAAATATGTGATGCTCTGATTTCGTATTCCTTTTTTTCGTACAGATCCTTTATCTGCGGTTCGACTATCTCTTTATCAATTAAAAATGAAATTAAAAAGTTTTCCTTATACTGATTCAGATCATTCTGTATATCATCTGCTTTCAATAATCCTCTCTCCCTCGCATCCTTAACTTTCAGCTTAAATTTTACCAATAAGTCTAAAAACTCTTTCCTCTTTTCCATATCTGTATTCTTTGCAGAATCAAGATTATTGACTGTTTTCATATATTGCTTTTCATAATCATCAAGATATATTTTTTCATCTCCTACTTCAGCCACAACCTGTTTCTTTTTTGAAGAACAGGCAACTACCACTACCAATAATATTATAGACAAAAACGAAACTATCTTTATTAAATTGTTCTTATTTTGCATTATTTTTGCTTTATTTGCTTTTTAAATTTTTAAAAATGTAAGCTTTTAAAATACTTAAATAGGTTTTGAATTAAAAGCCAAGAAATCGAATCAGCAGCCCGAACAAAAAAATCTTATGAATCTTATGAATCTTATGAATCTTATGAATCTTATAAATCGAACAGTGATGTTGATTTAAATAGTAAGGAAGTTTTCAGATTTTTATATTAGGATAATTCATGAAAGAAGACTCAGATTTAAATATTTTCGACACAACTTTTTTGGTTTGTGATGTTGAAACAACCGGGTTGTCTCCGTGCGATAATCGTATAACGGAAATCGCGCTTATTAAAGTTCGCAACGGTGAAGTTATCGATAAATTTACTACGCTTTTAAATCCGCAGCAGCATATTCCGCGAGAAATCACAAACCTTACCGGAATATCCAATGAGGATGTAATCAACAAACCAAATTTTTCTCAGGCTTCAGATGAAATAATATCCTTTATCGGGAAAACAGATGACAATGAAATAATATTTACCGGACATAATGTAAGCTTTGATTATAGATTCCTGTTTCATTCTTTTTTAAGGATCAATAAGAAGTTCGAGCTGAAAACTCTCTGTACTTGCAAGCTTGCGCGAAGGATGCTTAAACGTCTTCGCAGCAAATCCCTTGTAAATGTTGCAGCTTATTATAATGTCAGCTTCAGAAGATATCACAGGGCTTATGATGATGCACTGGCAACTTCAAAAATCCTGCTTCATTTTCTTGAAGCACTTACCGGTGAATATGAATTTGAAAGCACCGGGGAGATTTTAAGATTTCAGAATAGTAAAATCTATAATAACGAAAATAAGTCACCGGTACTTAAACGCCTGAAGATTTCTTTAAAGGATTTTCCTAAATCCCCCGGTGTCTATTTTATGAAAGCCAAAGACGGAGAAATTATATATATCGGTAAAGCAAAGAATCTCCGCGAAAGGCTTTCATCATATTTTCGGCACAATTCAGAACTGCCGGTAAAACTCAGAAGGCTTTTAAGAAATATAGCATCTGTCGAATATGAAATTACAAACTCAGAACTTTCGGCTTTGATACTTGAATCAAAATTAATAAAACAGCATAAACCCCGCTTTAATTCGGCTATCAAGAGATTTCGTTTTCATCCTTTCTTAAAAATAGATGTGCAGAATGAATATCCGAAAATTGAAAAAGTATATGAGATAGAAAATGACGGCGCGAATTACTACGGACCGTTTCAAAGCGGGCTAACAGTGAACAAGCTTCTTAAAGATGTAAATGAAGAATTTAAGCTGAGGAAATGCGAGTATAAATATCTCAAACCGGCTAAAGATCATTCTACCTGTATGTATCACGAAATCGGAAAATGCAATGCTCCGTGCAATTTCACGCAATCTAAAAGTAAATACAAAGAGGAAGTGATAAAAGTCCATGACTTCATCACTTCACTTGAAAATAATTCAGCCAGAAAATTGTATGAAATCAGAATGACTGAATTTTCCGAGAAGATGGAATTTGAAAGAGCTGCCTTTGTCAGAGACAGACTGCATGATATTCAGAAGGTAATGAGCTATCAGAAGGTAATTACATCGGCTATTAATGATAAAAAAATTATCATAAAATGCGGAAGTGATCCCGGCAGAGAGATATTTTTTATACATAACGGAAAATTAGTAAAAACATATCTGATTCAGAATGAAAACGAATTTGACCAGTCTGATATCTTTGAAGAACTTACAGAAACTACCGAATACTTATTTTTTTCACTTAGCAGGTATGTAAAGCATAAATTCAATAATTTCGAACTTGATGAAATCAAAGTCATTTCAAACTGGCTCGCACTAAACCGTGACCGTAACAGTGTTATGGAAATTCAGGAGTGGAATAATAAGAATGATGTGATGAAATTTTTAAGTACGTAATTCCGATGGTATCGTGCTCTTCGAGTACCGACGGCATCGCGTTCTTCGATGCCATCGCTGTAACAACTACTAAAATATTTTTTACAGTGAAAGAAATTATTTTATTTCCTGAGAAAATATAATGAATATTTAACTCCGTTTTTCTAACCTATGTCTTCTGTTTGCTGCCAAATCGCTTTGAGAATTATCTGGGGAGACTAATATTTTATATACACTACAATCCGGTTGCAAGACGCAAACATAGACAAAAGACGTCAAAAGACGCAAGAGGTAAATATTCAATTTAATATTACATAAGGGTTAATTATTTTATTACAATATCAGGGATTATCATTCAAACTTTCAATTTCACAAAATGAAAAATATTTTTTGCTACGGAGATTCTATTACATGGGGGACAAACCCTGCCGACTGGACAAGATATGATTATGCCGACAGGTGGACCTCCGTTTTACAGGAACAGCTTGGTCCGGAATATTACGTTACTGTTAATGCATTAAGCGGAAGGACTACAAGCTATGATTCTTACCTTCCGTATCGTAACGGCAAAGAACCACTGATGATGTTACTTGAATCAAATGCACCGCTTGACCTGGTAATAATAATGCTCGGTACTAATGACATGGTGAAAATGCTGAACGTAAGTGCTGAAAATTCAGCAGCCGGAATGATGACTTTGATTCGGATTATTTATCAGAGTCTTTCCGGTCGGAACGGTGGGATCCCGAAAGTTATGATTATTACTCCGCCCGCCATTGGTAAACTATCCGGGTTTATGAGTTTGTACTATGAAGGAAAAGAAGAAGAATCAAAAAAACTTTCACACTATTATAGAATATTCTGTGAGCGGTTCGGTTGCATTTTTTTTGACAGTAATGATTTTGTGAAAACCTCTGATGTTGACGGACTTCATCTGAGCAGGCAATCTCAGAGAATACTTGGAGTGAACGTTGCAGAAGAAGTGAAGAAGATATTATGATTTACGATTTTGAATTTATGATTTTAGATTTTTTTATTGAAGTTACGATTCACGATTGACAATTGACGATTCACGATTAACGATTAACGATTCACGATTCACGATTCACGATTCACGATTCACGAATTTTCGGTTGCATTTTCTCTATATTAAAATTAGTTTAACAAAAATTAAATTATGAACAATACAAACGTTACAAATAAATCAAATTTCACATTACTGGCTATTGTATTAGCGGTTGGTTTTATAATCGGAGCATGGATCATTTCATCCACATGGCGCTATGTTTCGAGAAGCAATGTGACTATTACTGTCACAGGATCAGCTTCGGAAAACATTACATCCGATCTTGCAATCTGGCGGGGATCGTTTTCAGCAGAGTCCGGCACTCTGGCTGAAGCTTTTGCTAAACTCAAGGAAAGTAAAGATAAAGTAAACAACTACCTTTTATCCAAAGGATTTGCACAGGATAAAATTGTAATGTCTGCCATTAACACAGTCAACCTTTATGAAAATGACAATCAGGGAATTCCTACTAGTGTAATTACTGGTTACAGGTTATCACAGGACGTTTCGATTGAATCAAATGATGTAAATAAAATTGATAACTTATCCCGTGAAGCAACTGATCTGATTAATGAAGGCGTCGAAATAAACTCTTTCACTCCGGAGTTTTTATACACAAAGCTTGGTGATCTTAAGATCCGCATGATCGGAAAAGCTTCGGCTGATGCAAAAGAAAGAGCGGAGCAAATTGCGGAAAGCACAGGAAACAGCATAGGAGAAGTAAGATCATCACGAATGGGTGTAATGCAGATCACTGCAAAGAACTCGACTGAAGTTTCCGATTACGGAATGAATAATACTTCTTCATTAGAGAAGACGGTTACGTCGGTTGTGAATGTGAGCTTTTCGATAAAGTGATGGAACGTGAGACGTCAGACGCGAGATGTGAGACGCGAGACGTGAGACGCGAGACGGGTTTATGTCAAACGTCAGAAGTCAGACGTCAGAAATGAATTTTTAAATTTGAAGATGAGATTAAACAATACAACGCGGTAATACTTTTTGTAATATTCAAAATCAAACCTCTACCGTCTCCTGTTTTTGATCTTCACATTTGACGTTTGACCTCTGACGTTTGACATAAACTCGTCTCGCATCTCACTTAATGTGTTTCTCTTAAACTTCCAAATCGGTATTTTGAATACCGCAGCATATATTTAACGAAAATCAAAAAATAACATATTTAATTTGAACAGAGACGAAATTAAAAAGATCAATGAGCTTGAGAATAAGGAATGGCTCGAATCACTTGATTACATATTACAAAACCAGGGAGCTGAAAGAGTTACCGAACTCTTAAGAAAGCTCCAGATATATGCTCAGGAACATGGTGTGAAAATCCCGTTTACAGCAAATACTCCTTACATAAATACAATTCCGGCTGACAAACAGCCAGTTTATCCCGGCAGCCGTGAAATCGAACGGCGAATAAAAAGTATATTGAGATGGAATGCAATGGCAATGGTAGTCAGGGCTAACCGTGAACTGGGAGGAATCGGCGGGCATATCTCCACCTATGCATCAGCTGCAACATTATATGAAGTAGGTTTTAATCATTTCTTCAGGGGAAAAAATGATCCGAGCGGAGGTGACATAATTTATTTCCAGGGACATGCTGCGCCGGGAATTTACGCAAGGGCGATGCTCGAAGGAAGGATTTCAGAAAACGATCTGAAAAATTTCAGGAGAGAATTGTCTTCAGAAAGAGGACTTTCATCTTATCCTCACCCGTGGTTAATGCCAAGATTCTGGGAATATCCGACCGTATCAATGGGACTCGCGCCTATTATGTCAATTTATCAGGCAAGGTTCAACCGCTACCTTGACGACCGCGGAATTAAAGATACATCAAAGCAAAAAGTCTGGGCTTTCTTAGGAGATGGTGAAACTGATGAGCCGGAATCACTCGGAGCGATTACATTAGCTTCGAGAGAGAAACTGGATAATTTAATATTTGTGATCAACTGTAATCTGCAGCGGCTTGACGGACCTGTGAGAGGGAACGGAAAAATAATACAGGAACTTGAAGCCATATTCAGAGGAGCGGGATGGAATGTAATTAAAGTAATTTGGGGAGGAGACTGGGATCCGCTGCTTACAAAAGATGAAGACGGAGTACTTGTTGAGAGAATGAATGAAGTTGTTGATGGTCAGTTTCAGAAATATACCGTATCAAGCGGAGATGTGATTAGAAAAGATTTTTTCGGAAAAGATCCACGCCTTCAAGAGCTTGTAAGAAATTATTCTGATGAACAATTGCAAAAGCTGAAAAGAGGCGGTCATGATCCTGATAAGGTCTTTGCAGCTTATAAAGAAGCATTCATGCATACAGGTTCGCCTACTGTAATATTAGCACAGACAATAAAAGGTTACGGACTTGGTGAAGCGGGTGAAGGTAAGAATATTACTCACCAGCAGAAAAAGCTGAATGAACAGGAGCTTCGTGAATTCAGAAGCAGATTCGGAATTCCAATTTCAGACGAAGATGTTGCTGATGCTCCTTTCTACAGGCCAAATTCAGAAAGTGAAGAGATCAAATATTTAATGCAGCGGAGAAAAGAGCTCGGGGGATTTGTTCCGAAACGTGACGGTGAGTCCGCTCCGGCATTGAAGATTCCGGGTAATGAATTTTTTGAGGAATTTTATAAAGGAAATGGTGAAAGGGAAGTTGCTACGACAATGGCATTTGTCCATCTCCTCACAAAACTTCTTAAAGATAAAGAAATCGGAAAAAATATTGTTCCGATAGTTCCTGACGAAGCGCGGACTTTCGGCATGGAGTCACTTTTCAGAATGGTAGGTATTTATTCACACGTCGGTCAGATATATGAACCTGTTGATAAAGGTAGTTTATTATATTACAAAGAAGAAAAAGGCGGACAGATACTTGAAGAGGGAATTACCGAAGCCGGATCAATGTCTTCCTTCATAGCAGCTGGAACTGCTTATGCTACTCACGGAATAAACATGATTCCTTTCTTTATTTTTTACTCCATGTTCGGATTTCAAAGAATAGGTGATCTCATCTGGGCAGCGGCTGACTGCAGGACAAGAGGCTTTCTTGTCGGGGGAACTGCCGGGAGAACTACTCTCAGCGGGGAAGGGCTTCAGCATCAGGATGGTAATAGTCACATTCTTGCCTTACCTGTTCCGAATTTAAAATGCTACGATCCAACCTTTGCGTATGAACTTGCGGTTATTATTAAAGAAGGCATGCACAGAATGTATGAAAAGCAAGAAGACATATTTTATTACTTAACTGTTATGAATGAAACTTATAAAATGCCTCCGATGCCTGAGGGAGTTGAAGAAGGAATATTAAAGGGAATTTATAAATACTCCGGCTCTAAAGAAAACAAGAGTAAGCTAAAAGCTCATCTCTTTGGCAGCGGAACGATTTTAAATGAAACCATCAAAGCTAAGAAAATTCTCGAGGAGAAATACAATGTTTCTACCGATGTTTGGAGTGTCACGAGCTATAAAGAAATATACATGGATGCAACAGCCGCAGAAAGATCAAATATGCTTAATCCCGATAAGAAGGTTATTCCTTATATAAGCAAGGTTTTGGAAAAGGAGTCTGGTGTATTTATTGCAGCTTCGGATTATCTGAAAGCATTACCTGCGATGATCACAAAATGGATCCCGGGTGAATTTTATTTTCTCGGCACAGATGGTTTCGGAAGAAGTGACGGAAGATATCAGCTCAGGGATTTTTTTGAAGTTGATCACAAGTATATTGTCATCGCTGCATTGTATGCTTTGTCGAAAGAAAATAAGATAAAGGTTTGTGAAGTAGAGAAGGCAATTCAGGATCTCGGGTTGAATATAAATAAGCCTAACCCGGTGATAGTATAGTTTATAAAGTTTATAAAGTTTATAAAGTTTGTAAAGTTTGTAAAGTTTGTAAA
>CAYNTN010000086.1:0-20669 GCA_964399995.1 uncultured Ignavibacteriaceae bacterium | reverse complement strand
TCACGATTGACGATTCACGATTCACGATTGACGATTCACGATTCACGATTGACGAGTCACGATTCACGAGTCAAAAACCTTACCGGCAATCTCCAAAGCTTCATCTAAATTAACATCAATAATATCACAAACATCCAGATTCAAAAGATTTTTCTCATGAGTCATTCTCTCGAAATAGTTCATTGGTGCCTTTATTTCTCTTCTCACATTGACGATTGTTTCATAAAGTTTTTTTGCTTTTTCATTTTCATTGTCTTTAATACAAAGCAAAGCCGCTCCTTCTAAAACATTAACAAAACCCATTTTATCATTCAGACGTGCTGAAATTTCGAGTGCTTCTTTAAAGCAGCTTTTTGATTTTTTAAGATCACCCGTTTCAAAGCAAATGTTTCCCAGATACACAAGAGCTCTTTTCATTCCCCATACAGTTCTGATTTTTCTGGAAAATGAAAGACCTTTTTCTATGTTTTCCATTCCTGTCTTATGGTCATTCATGTAAAATCGGATTACGCCAAAAAGTAAAGTTTCAAAAGATATGCTCCATTCATGAAGAGATTCCCTCATCATTGCTATTGCTTCCATCACCTTTGTATCTGCTGCCTCTAAGTTTCCCCTGTAAAATTCCAAAAAACTGTAAATCGACAAGCCCCATCCGAGCAGCTGCTTATCGGACAGCTCTGTCATTGTCGCAATGGATTTTTTCAAATGATCTTCGGCTTTTTCGAAGTCTCCCATAATTATTTCAACCCAGCCAATGTTGGTATCTGCAAAACCTTCGCCTCTTTTGTCATTTGCTGTAATTCTTTTTTCAAGGCTTTTAATATAGTAGTCCCGGGCTTTGACAAAATCCCCTCTTATAAAATTGAGCCAGCCAAGATTATTGTATATTAAAGCATATGCTCTTTCATCTTTTATACTTTCATTCAGCTTCAGGCATTTTGATGCAATTTCATCGCCCCTGCCCGGAGTATCCAGATGGATTACCACCCAGAACAGGTTGATCAGTGAATATAACTCGCCTTTCTTGTCTTCTGTCTCTTTGTAAAGTTTTATGCTTTCTTCAATGATCGGATAAGCAGATTCAAAATCATTTATTTCATGCAGAAGTGTCCCGATCCCGTTTAGAACTTTTGCTCTCAGCTGTCTTTGAGAATCTTTAAACGGCATTGTCAGAATAAATTTCATTATTTCATACCCCTCAATGAGATTTCTTCTGATAATCCAGAATCTCCACAGGGATGCGCAAAGCCTCAGAGCAAGATCCGTGTTGTTTTCCTTTTTCGCCCAGGCAACAGCCGATCTGTAATTATCAATGTCGGCATCCAACATATCTGACCAGTACTTTACGTCTTTACCTGTCAGGTATGGTTCGGCTTCTTCCGATTTGCTTAAAAAGTAAAATGCATGCATGTCCTTTACTTTTTTGTAATCTCCGGATTTTATAAGCAGCTCTTTTGAAAATTCACGGATTGTAAATAACATGTTAAATTCGGCTTCAGCCGTTCCTTCATCGGATCTCCTTAAAAGACTTTTGTCAATAAGAGCTTGTACTGAGTCAAATAATTCAACCTCTGACGGAAAATATTCTCCGCAGACTTTTTCAATTGCCTCAACAGTGCATCTGCCGGCAAATACCGACAATATCTCAAATAATTTTTTTTCTTCTTCAGAAAGTAAGTCATAGCTCCACATTATTGTCTGCCGAAGTGTCTGATGTCTTTCGGGAAGTTCCTTATCAGATCCTTTTAAGATGTTGAGTTTAGTGCTTAACTTTGATAAAAGAATCTCCGGAGTAAAAAGCTTTATCCTCGCAGAGGCGAGTTCAATAGCCAGAGGTAATCCGTCCAGCCTTATACATATTCTTGCAATTGCTTCCGAGTTTTCATCCGTAAAAATGAAATTCTTATCAGCCCGTTTTGCCCTGTTAATGAACAGTTGAACGGAAGTATAAAGCCTGAGTTTGTCGGGATTTTTATAATCCTCTTCTTTCGGTAAGGTAAGCGGGCTTAATTGAAATTCTTTCTCTATACGCAGGTTCAGTAAAATTCGGCTGGTAATCAGAATCTTTATTCCGGGACATTTTAAAATTAATTCGCTTATTATATCCGATGCTTCCATCAGATGTTCAAAATTATCCAGAAACAAAAGCATATTTTTATTCTCAAGAAAAGCAATCAGATGTTCCGTCTTGTTTGATTCTGATAATCCGAGAACTTTCCCAATGGTAGAGCAAACAAGCCCGGTGTCATTTAAAGACGACAGGTCAACCATAAATACTCCGTCTTCAAAGTTGTCAATCAGCTCGCTGCACACTTTTGTGCCGATGGTTGTCTTTCCCATTCCACCCGGACCGGTAATTGTAACTAAACGTGTTTCTTTATCAGTTAAAAATTTTTTTAATGATTCGATTTCTTCTTCCCTTCCAATCAGTTTCAGAGCAACAGGCGGAAGATTGGTTTTTGGAGCAACTGATGATTTCAGAGGAGGAAATTCGGAAGGCAGCCCTTCCATTATCAGCTGGTAAATCTTTTCCGGACTATGTAAATCTTTTAATTGGTATTCACCCAGATATTTTATTTTTACTTTAAGGGATAAGTTCTTTTCAATCAGGGTTTTGGTGGTTTCGGAAATTAAAACCTGTCCCCCGAAGCCGGCTGACATTATTCTTGCTGCTCTGTGTATGTCAATGCCGGAATATCCCGAATCGGATATCTTTACTTCACCGGTATGAATTCCCATCCGGATTCTGACTTCGGAATTTTCAGGCCACCGGTGACTATATACTTTTTGCTGAATTGAAACTGCACACTTTACGGCATCTGATGCCGTTTCAAATATTACAAAAAATCCATCACCGGAAATATCCGATATTTCACCGTTATATGAATTAAATTCACCCTCCATTATTTTCTTTTGCTGAAATAACAGATCTGAGTAATTATCCCCTAGTTTTTGAAGAAGTCTTGTAGATCCTTCAATATCACTGAAAAATAATGTTACGGTTTTATATGAAGTATATTCTTTGATCAAAATTCTATGAATCAAACTTACCAAAACACTTAAGAAATTTCTATTTGAAAATTATTCTGCAAGACTAAAGGCAAAACAACGTTTTGGAAGGTGTGTGACGGATGAGGAATATGATTACATATTTGCTTTTCTTTCCCGGAATAAAAAATTAATTTCCTTAAAAAATTTAAGATCAACTAATGAAAATAAAAACCACTGATCTCTGTGATAATCACCCGGACAAAGTAAGAGTAGCTGAACCTATTGGCTTCAGAAACTTCGGCGAAAAAAGAGATTTTTACGGAAAAATTCAGACTGTAAAATGTTTTGAGAATAATCCTTTAATAAGGAAAGCCTTAGAGCAAAACGGGGAAGGGAAAGTATTGGCAGTGGACGGAGGAGGATCATTGAGGTGTGCCTTGCTTGGTGACATGCTGGCAGGCATTGCTTTAAAAAACAAGTGGAATGGAATTATAATCTACGGATGTGTCCGCGACTCTGAAGAACTTGCAAAGCTTAATATTGGAATAAAAGCATTGAACACTAATCCTCTGAAAAGTAATAAAAAAAATGAAGGACAGGAAAACATTCCTGTCCGTTTCGCAGGAATAGATTTCATACCGGAAGAATACGTGTATTGTGATGAGGATGGTATAATTGTTTCGAAAGATGTAATTGCCTGATCAGTTAACCTTATTTCAGAAGCACCATTCGCTTTGTACCGGTAAACTCTCCTGAAATAATTTTATAATAATAAATCCCGCTGGCAAAATGAGCAGCATCCCATCTTACTTCGTATGTTCCCGGATTTTGCTTTTCATTAACTAATCTCACCAATTCATTTCCCAACACATCATATACAATTAATTTCACATTTGATGTCCGGGCTCCGTCGTTTGACAGAATGGAATACCGAATAACAGTTGACGGATTGAACGGATTCGGGTAATTCTGATACAGGAAAAATTTTTCCGGGATTTCATTGGAAATATTGTTTATTGACGTAAGCCAGTTGTTATACAATACCTGCAGCGAATCTATAGGTTCTCTTCCGAAAGGAGCATTCAGAACCTGAAGATTCAGATATAATACTCCGGTTGTATCGTCCGGTTTTGCTACTCTTATAAATGCCGACATAGAAGAGGTATTCCAGCTTGCGCAGCGCGTATCTGCGCCAATTACTTTCGCACCCTGCATTGCAGCCATTAATTTTTTTGAAAGATCTCCGGGTGTATTTAGAAATCTTGAATGCATTGAATCGAGTATTGCCTGTCCGAGAAGAATATTTCCCTGAATTGAATATGTCGGACCTGTAATATGATTTTTATAATTCAGACAATTTACGCCTGTATAAGCAGCTGATCTGCCTCCCCCGGTAAGATCAACGATTCCGTACTGCCGGATTGTCGGATTGTTCTGTGCGTCATGAAGTATGAGAGAATCTATTATTGCCTGAGGCGATAAATGAAGTTCCATTAACGATCTCGCATAGTTTTGATTTGCGGAAAGCCATGAAGCCTGAGTATGAACTACACCATAGCCCGGATGAACATCAGAGAGTATCGTGCAGTTATTCACACACGAAGCACCGGCGCTCCCGACTTCACCTGTTGCAGGATCGACTGCACAGATCGAAAAAGTATCCTGTGCTTTTATGGAATCATTCAGTGATAAGAATACTATAAAGGATAAAATTGATATGTATTTTTTCATAATTATGTTTTTTTATAATAAAATTTCTCCACACTCAACACACTCAACACACTCGACACACTCAACTCACTCAACACACTCGACACACTCAACTCACTTACTTTATCTCAATCGTCAGAAAGTACTCTCCCTTCCACGGATCACCCGACATCATATTTTCACTTAATACTAATTTCCAGTCGCCGCTTTCATTAAGATTATATGTCATCTGATTTCCAAACGGACCGTCTGCCTGACCCGCAGGATTTATAATTTGAGCTATCCGGATATTTCCCGTAGCAGGATTTGGTTTTACTGAAGCAGTTAATTTCTGTCCTTTACTGACTTCAAATACATAAGTTATGTTCTGCCCGAATCCGTCAATTGTCCCGTTCAAAGTTACCTGAGTAGCCCCCTCAGGAAAAGTTACCCGAATGTCATTTACCCGGCGCGAAGATTCTGTTTTCGTATCTCCCAAATCGGATTCATGCTCTGGATTGTTTACATTTCCGGGTTGTTCAGAAGCTGAAGACTTTGACTGAGTATTGGTCTGATTAGTATTATTTCCCGGAGTTTTAGGTTGATCTGTTTTTTGCCCGCAGGAAAAAAATGTTATACAACTGATTGCTAAGATAAAGTACAGTGTTTTCATTGTAGTTATAGGATTAAGGTTGTTTTATTTAAGAAGAAGCATTCTCTTCGTTAAAATAATCCCGTTCGATTCCAATTTATAAAAATATATCCCGCTCGATAGTTCGTTCCCGTTAAAAGTTACTTCATAATTCCCGGCATCTTGCTGTTCGTTAACTAATTTAATCACTTCCTTTCCAATTCCATCATAAACTATAAGTCTCACCTCTGACGTCTGACCTCTGACGTCTGACGGAATAGAATACCTGATCACCGTCACCGGATTAAAAGGATTCGGATAATTTTGCGACAGGCTGTAACCATTTACATTTTCACTCCCAACCGAGCTTACTGAAACCGGATTTTCTAAAAGCTTTCTTTCATAGATTCCGTTACCGTATGTAGCAACTCTTAATTTTCTGCTTGGATAAACTACCGTTACATCAAACACCAGCGCGTAAGGCATACCTGCTCTGTATTCAAACCAGTTCACTCCTGCATTGGTCGTTACATAAACTCCCAGATCATTTCCAACATAAATATTCTGATTATAAACCGGATCCATCACTACACAATGATGCGGAACATCCGGTAGATTTCCGGAAATATCAATCCAGTTATTTCCGGAATTTGCTGATCTGAAAACATGACCTGAACCAAATCCGCCGTATGTGACAATCAGTTCGTTTGCCCTGTTAGGATTTACTGTGATATCGGTTGCATATCTGTCAGGCATTATACCTGCATCTGTAATGTTGCTCCAGTTTAATCCTGCATTTACACTTCTGAAAATATTTCCGTTCACAGATCCGCAGTAAACCGTATCAACCGTAGTACCTGAGGTAGCTAAGGACAAAATTTTTGTTCCTCCGATTACAGTTGTACCATAAGGTCCCAGCCATGCATCACCGCCGTTTGTAGATTTATAAATTGATTTTCCGCCCACATACATTACATTCGGATTTGAAGGGCAGCTGACAAAAGGCGTCACGAAACAATAATTACTTTCACTTCCCGAGCCCGGAGGTGAAACATCGAAAACCCAGTCAACTCCGCCGTTTGTAGATTTGTTAATAGCGCCGTATGTGTATTCAGTATAGCATATCTGATCATTCAGCGAATTGATTGCGCAGCACATCCCGTCACCGAAGAATGTCTTGTACCATGCAGTTGTTCCCTGGTAAAAAGCCGAGCGGTTATCCTGCAGACCGCCGAGACAAAAGATTGAGTCCTGATATGAGTTGGCAAATGATGCATAAAACTGAGTAGTAACAAAACCTCCGTTGCATGAATAGTATGTTTCTCCGAAATTATTTGAGCGATACAAACCTCCGTCCGTAACGACATATATTTTGTTCGGATCTTTAGGATTAGATTCATAATAATGGACATCGGCATGAACAAAATTAGACGGACCTTCCGGTTCGCCGGGAGGTGTAGCTCCTTCAATCCATGCTGACCAGCTGGATTTGGTAGTAAATGAAGTTCCGCCGTTAACCGACTTTTCGACATTGATTGTTCCGACTAAAATTGTATTTGGATCATTTGATTTTACCATGTGACCGTTGTTGTACCAGCCCTGAACCCCGATTGGAATAGAAGTACTTCCTGCAGTCCAGTTCAAACCACCGTTAGTACTTTTATAATATCCGACATAAGAGAAGTCATTCGGAATGCTTGCATACACAAACTGCTGATTTCCTTTATACAATTCTAAAGTTGCTTTCCCGGACCAGTTAGCCGGCAAACCTCCGGTCAGCTTTGTCCAGTTATTCCCGCCGTTAGTTGATTTAAAAATTCCTTTCTCGGATAGAGGAATAAAGTTAGTAAGATTTCCAATGGATGCATAAAGAATACTCGTGTCTGCTCCGTTCAATTTAAGATCCATTACCATTTTATAATTCAATTGTTGAGTCCAGCTGCTTCCGGCATTTATCGATTTAAAAATCCCCTCACTTGTAGCTGCGTACAGAACATTAGAATTTTTAGGATTGATCAGAACATTCCATACACCTCTTTTATTATCATATGTCCAGTCTAATGATTTAGTCCACGTAGCACCGCCGTCAGTCGTTTTCAGAATTCCGATCCCGTACATTCCCCTTGTCACTCTTATATCCACACCATTTTCAGAAAACTCGTAACCGTAATTCTCTCCTGTTCCTATATACATTACATTCGGATTGACTGAATCAATCGCAATTGAACTCACGGCAGAGCTTGGATAACCGGTGTGTATCAGAGTCCATGCACTAGCTCCGGTACCTCCGGTAGTTGATTTCCATAAGCCGCCTGAAGATGCGCCGATAAAGATCGTACCTGTATCAACCGGATGTACCGCAATACATAAGCTTCTTCCTCCGATGTTATTTGGTCCAATCGTCTGCCATTCCTCAATATCATCCCTGTTATTCAAATCCTGAAGTCTTTCCTTTGAATATTCGAATGCTTTATAAAATTTATCCGCAGGAATATCTTCATCGGGATAAGCTCTTATCTGAGTCATCCACTGCATGGATTCCAATGCCCCTGAAGATTTTTTCTCCGCTTTTTCTTTTTCATACTGTTCGGAAGTTTTTTTCTTTGAAGCTTTATCTTTGGAAATAGTCTTTGTTTTTTCAATTACCATTGATAAAAGAATTGTAAGACCGATAAAAACAATTATGGCAAAAAGTAATATCAGTTTGGATTTCATTATAGTATATTTTATGGAAAAGTAAACTAATTAAATATTTGATTAAACGGAAAAATGTTTCTGAGAAAATTATTCGGTCACATCAGACCGGTCGGTGATGGAATTGCAGGTGTTACGTCAAGCTTCTGACTCTGGATGAGAAGAATAATTCATCAGTAGAACCGCTGACTTCATCAAAAGAAATCAGACAGGAAATTGTGAGAGAAGGTAAAATTGGGAAAGACTTTGGTAGAAATCCGGGACAAATAAGGAGTATATGGGGAAAATGGCTTGATTCCAAGCTTAGCGGTAAGAACTATGAAAATATTACAAATGAAATCGTCAAAGCAGGGTATAAGATGCCGGACCGGGAAGAGATTGATCCATTACTTATGAAAGCTGCTGAACGGAATCCGGAGCCGGTAGAATATTCAAAAGAAAACTTTGAAAAGCTTTTTGGCGATTTGCCAGGTAAAGTTGATACCGTGCTGGGGGAGTATAAATTTGGAGATATTTTTTTTACAAAGCTGGAGAAGAAAGGCAGGGAAAATGCATTAGCTTACATTGAAAATACTATGAAAAGTCCTCCTTTGGTTTATTTGTAGATAAAAATAACGGGACATTGTTTGTAAAAGTGTTCAAGTCAAGTACTGACAACATTTATTATACTGGGATATTAAAGCAAATTGGGGAGGATGTGGTGGTAATTTCTTTCCATGATAAAAAAAATTTAAGAAATAAAGTTAATGAAGGTAAATTTCTGGTTTATCAATCCCTCTTGCCCGCATCCGGCAATGCATGGGGACTGCCGAAATTTACCCACGATGCCGGTCGTGTTAACTTTAAAACAAAGTTAAAGCTAACTATTAATATAAGAAATATAAAAATAATGCCGGGGCTAGCTAGTGAAGGTCAGATAAATGATGTGTTAAAACATTCAAATGAAATATGGGGGTGAGACTTATAACAGAAACGAAGTTGTAAACACTGAGATAAATTTTATAAGATACCGGGTTGATGGATTTCAGTCAGCAAAGGTAAACAAAAATGTAGCTTATGGAATGAAGTTTTATGATTATGATAAAATTGATACGTACAGGGAGGGAGTAATTTTAGATGGCTGAAATTACAATCCCTTATGTAAAGAGGAAAATTGATTCTCTTATAGAGCAGGTCAAGAGCAATGGACTTAAGAAGAAGCGATTAGATCAATTCAAAAGAATTTTGAAACCGGAGGTCGTCCACTAAACATTATCGCCGTTATTTGATAATAAGAAATATCTAATTCAAAAGGCATCAATATGATTGTTAAATTAATAAGTTATATACAAATATTAACTAAATATCTGAGATTTTCCGTCAAAAAATATTTCACAATATTAAAAAGCTCACTTCTTAGTTGTGATTTTCCCAAATCAAATTTTAACGACATTATTTTTGAAATTCAAGAAGGGCAATTTAAATTAACAGTTTATACAGAAACGCAGGAACAATGATCTTAATCCATGTTGAAAGAAACTCGGAGTTAATAAGACCCGATTGCATTTAAAATTTAAGTAAAAGCATAACTCATATATTCATCCTAAAAAGATAATATCATTACAATTGTTTCTCAAGAAACAATTTTGAATCTTAAACCCAAATTTTTAAAAGAAACTTTAAAAAGGTATTTAAACGCAAAGCGCTTGCACAAAGATGACAAAGTATTTTTCCTTACAATTAGCAAATTTCACTTAAACTCTTTTTTTGTGTTCTTCGTGCCCCTTCTATATAACTTCAAAAAATTTCTTCATTTTTGAAGTTATTTTTTTTCAAACATAGGGCTCCCTATCGGGATACTAAGTGGTAAAAAAGTATATAGAAACTTCTGAAAAACACTCTTACCTGTCATTCCCGAGTGCTTTTGTCGGGAATCCAATCAGCAAATTCTGAATGAAATGGATTTCCGCTAAGAGCATTTCAGGAATGACAAACACAGAAGTCTAGTTTTTCAGAAGTCTCTATATATTGAAAAATCTATATTAAACTTTTCAAAAATGTTTCTCAAGAAACAATTTATTGAACTGATGGATATTAATTCCAAGTTACTAACAACTATTATTTGAAATTCAATTAATCTTAATTGCTTTTACATTAAATGAATAATTGAACGATCAGAGCGATCTGTAACTCAGGGCTTAGATAAAATCAAAATAAAATTTGAAAAGCGTTACAAAAGTTAAGAATTCAAACATAAATTTTGGGTAATAAATCAATCACTGACAATATTTTTTAGGAAATTTATAGAATAGTAAATTTTAGGATTTAAGTATTCAACATTTTATTAACAATTTAGAAAAGATTGGATTTTTGTATGTTATTTAAGATAATGTTCTTAGGATGAAAATCCTTTGTAAGTTGTCTTTAAAATGCAATATGGGAATATTAGTTCAGGACAGTAAAATAATAAAGAAGAAATTATGTATTTAATATTTTTCTTAGTTTGAGTGAACATAATTGATAAATCTATGGGTGTTACACTCAGGGAAGCTAACATTTCAGAAATATTGTTTATTTAAAAAATTCTTACGTAGAAAATCCAAATTAAAATAGCTATTTTCCCATTTATGAAAAAATACTTTGACATAATTGTTATTGGTGCCGGGCATGCAGGAATTGAAGCTGCTTATTCTGCTGCAAGAATGGGTTGCCGGGTAGGACTCGTGACTATGGATTTAAATGCTGTTGGAAGGATGAGCTGCAATCCCGCAATCGGAGGAACTGCTAAAGGGCATTTGGTGAGGGAAATCGATGCACTTGGTGGTATCATGGGGCAACTTGCTGATAAAACAGGCATTCAATTTAAAATGCTTAATACTTCTAAGGGTCCGGCAGTATGGTCGCCGAGATGCCAGTCTGATAAAAATTTGTATTCGGAAGAAGCGGCAAGAATTATCAAAGAGTGTGACGGGATTGAAATAGTTCAGGATATGGTGAAAGAATTACGAATTACGAATTACAAATTACAAGGAGGAACTTACAAATTTTCAGTCACTGGCATAAAAACAGAGCAGGGAGAAGAAATTAATAGTAAATCTGTAATCATTACTTCGGGTACTTTTTTGAATGCTGTAATGCACACGGGGAAAGCTAATACCGAAGGCGGAAGAATTGGGGAAAAATCTGCTACAGGATTATCCGAATGCATGCTGAGTCTCGGATTTGAAACGGGAAGACTGAAGACAGGGACACCACCAAGACTTGATATCGACACAATTGATTTTTCCAAAACTGAAGTTCAAAAGGGAGATGAATATCCGCAGCCATTTTCTCATAAGAAGTATACTGGATTTCCATTTCTTGAACAGGTTGATTGCTATCTCACTCACACTAATGAAAATACTCACGACATTTTGAGAACAGGATTTGAAGATTCACCAATGTTCACCGGTCGGATTAAAGGTGTAGGTCCGAGATACTGTCCTTCTATAGAGGATAAGATATCACGTTTTTCGGAAAAGCCGCGGCATCAGATATTTCTTGAACCGGAAACTCTTGACGGTAAAACAATTTACATGAATGGTTTTTCAACGAGCCTTCCAATTGATGTTCAGGAAAAAGCTGCACGAACTATAAATGCTCTGGAAAAAGTAAAATTGGTTAAACAGGGTTATGCTGTCGAATACGATTTCTTCCCGACTCATCAGATCAATCTTACACTCGAGACAAAACTGGTTTCGGGTTTATATACAGCGGGTCAAATCAACGGAACTTCCGGTTACGAAGAAGCAGCTGCACAGGGCTTGATAGCAGGTATTAATGCTGCTCTGAAAATTCAAAACAAAGAGCCGTTTATTTTAAAAAGAAGTGAAGCATATATCGGAGTTTTAATTGATGATCTAATAAATAAATGTCCGGATGAACCGTACAGAATGTTTACCTCCTGTGCTGAATACAGGCTTGTGCTGAGACAGGATAATGCCGATCTGAGATTGATGAAATACGGAAATGAACTGGGACTGATTGACGATAATATGATCAAAGAACTGAATGAAAAAATGAATCTGATAAAAGACGGAGTTAATTACTTTAATACAAATACTATCAATCAGAAACTGATTAATGAATATCTGAGAAGTGTAAATGCGAATGAGATTTCTCAGGGAGAATTTTTACATAATCTTATTAAGCGAAATGAAGTATTACTGAAAGACGTTGTTGAACTTGATTGTTTTAATGAAAATCCTCTGATTCAGAAAATTAAGGAAAATAAAGAAGCTCTTAATCAGATCGAAATAGAGATTAAGTACAAAGGATACATTGACAGGCAGGATGAACAGATAAGCCACTTTGTAAAAAATGAAGAGATACGAATTCCTGATGACTTTAAGTATGAGAAAATAAGATCTCTTTCGACTGAAGCAGTAGAAAAATTAAGCAGGATCCGACCGAACTCAATAGGACAGGCAATGCGGATCGCGGGAGTGAGACCTTCGGATATCTCGGCGGTTATGATTTATATGCGGGGATAGTTAAGAGTTGAAAGTTGAAAGTTGAAAGCAAATTGTAATAGTGATAAAAGACAAATGACATTACAAAAAAAAGACATCTTATCGGTCTTATCCCATCTCGAAAAGACCAACCGAAAATTAAAAAAGACTTACCCGGGTGACAGCGCCGACAGACAGCCGGTTCAGACTGTGTACGGAGGAGCTCAGCTTTTTAAAAGCACTGCAATTAAGAGAATGGGTGAACTTGCTTTGAAATCTTTTTCAGAATTTGCTCCTGACGTAAGTGTTTTCGCGAAAGTATTTGCCCTCGATGAAAAAAATGAACTGACCGGAAAAGTATATACAAAAGTAATTGAAAAATTAAAGAAAGAAGCTGTCGAAGATTTCCGAATTGATTTCGAAGACGGGTTTGGAAACCGTCCGGACAAAGAAGAAGATGATACGGCTGAGTTTACTGCTAAGGAAGTTGCTAAGGCAATGAAAGAAAATCTGCTCTCACCATTTTTCGGCATCCGCATTAAAACTTTTTCGGAAGAATTAAAAAGAAGAGCCATCCGGACTCTCGATATTTTCCTTTCAACTCTGTTGAAAGAAACCAAAGGCAGGCTTCCGGATAATTTTGTTGTGACATTGCCGAAAGTCACAGTACGGGAACATGTGACAGCTCTTGTTGAAATCTTTGATATGCTGGAGAAGAAGCTGAAGTTGAAAAAAGGAACATTGAAAATGGAAATTATGATTGAGACAACTCAATCTATATTTGATTCGGATGGCAAATCAAACATGATCTCACTCATTAAAGCCGGCAAAGGAAGATGTAAAGCCGCTCACTTCGGAGTTTATGATTACACTGCATCGTGTGATATCACGGCAAAACTGCAGACGATGGATAATCCTGCTTGCGATTTTGCCAGGCATATGATGAAAGTTTCTCTTGCGGGAACCGGAGTCTGGCTTTCTGACGGCGCGACAAATGTAATGCCTGTTGGACCGCATAAACGTCAGATGTCAGACGTCAGAGGTCAAACCGATGGCGAAAACTTAACTCAAGAACAGATTAAAGAAAACACTGAAGTCGTTCATCGTGCCTGGAAATTAATGTATGATCATGTTCAGCATTCTCTTAGCAATGCATTTTATCAGGGGTGGGATTTGCATCCTGCACAGCTTCCGGTAAGATATGCTGCTGTATATATGTTTTTCTTAGACGGACTCGAGCAGGCGTCTTTACGTTTAAAGAATTTCATAGAAAAAGCAGCACAGGCGACTTTGGTTGGTGATGTGTTCGATGACGCAGCGACGGGTCAGGGACTGCTGAATTATTTTCTGAGGGCATTGAACTGCGGAGCTATTACTGAAGAAGAGATTTTTCAGACGGGATTGACATTGGAAGAGGTGAGGGTGAAGTCGTTTTTGAAGATTTTGGAGAACCGGAAAAGAGCTTGACGATTTGGAATTTCGGATTTGGGATTTTACATTTCCTGATTTGGAATTTGGAAATTCGGATTTGGAATTTATGTTAGAATTTACTCGCTTGACGTAATTATAAATATAAAAACGACAAAGAACTTCATTGAAAGTGATCCTTAATACTTCTGCAATTCAGACAACAAATTCCAAATCTGAAATCCCAAATTCCAAATCTCTAAATTCCCTCGACACTTATAATTTCAACGGGATGCAATTTTCCTTTCAGCTGAATCATCCCCAGTGATTCAATTTTATAAATTCCTCCATTCTCAATATTGTCAATCAAAAATTTAGATACCAATAAATTTTTATTATACTCGTTACAAATACTCTGAATCCTTGCAGTAGTATTTATTGTATCGCCGTGATAAGCAAGGTCTCTTTTAATTTCTCCTATTTCTACGGTCGTGATTTTTCCCATGTGAATTCCGGCTTTGAACTGTGGAAGTGATTCATAATTTTCAAGATAATACGACGACCGGTTCCTGAACTGTTCATCACACGCAAAGAAAAATTTTATACATTTCATATCCTTAAGTCCGTTTTTCAAAGTCCAGATGATCACAATCTCATCTCCGACATACTGGTAAATCTCAGCACTATATTTATTCAGCAGCAGGTTAATATCCATAAAACTGTCTCTTATAAAAGAACTGTATTTTAAATGTCCGAGCTTTTCTGCAATTGTAGTTGAAGACTTCAGATCCATGAACATAAATATTCTTTCTTCCTCTTTTGGATTCCGGTATCTTCCCAGCAGCAACGGAATCAAAACACCGGGTCCGTATTTTTTATTTACCTGATTGATAAAAGTTATAATAAGAATCATGACAAAATTATAGATAATGAACAGGTAAAACCAGTATTTCCAGAATTGCTCATTAAATAAAGCTCCCGACTCCGGGAAAAAAGGTTTAATCAGTTTTTCAAACAATGTGAATCTGACCAAAGCAAACAGAGCTATGAATACAATGAAAGAAAATATTACCTTCATCAGATAAATTATTCCAAGAGACTTCCTTCTGAAATACTGCGCTTCGAATGCATAATCTAATAATCCCAATAATAATCCGCAGAGTAATCCCAAAATTATCCCTATTGAGATACTGTGAGTTATATTTACTTGAAATGGTAATTGAAAAGCCTCGCTTATTGCCGATAAAAAAATATTTATCAAAACGGCAAGAAGAGTCTCAGCTGCGACCCAGAAAGTTATCTGAGTTGCAACAAAACTTAAAAACGGATGACGGCTTGCAAAATTTTTGGCTGTAGCAGTATAATCAAAATTTACCGGCATAATAATTTGTTAAATTAATTTCTCCGAATGTGAAATTATGAAATCAGCTCTATCGCTTACGTCCGTTCTGGGAACTTCCAGAAGTTCATAATCATACTCTCTGTAAATATTTATAACTTTATAATAAACCTCTACCGACTCTTCATAACTTTGTATCCTTTCATCATCAGTCTGATAAATTTCCTTCCAGGGTGGAAAAAGAAAAACTGAATTATTATATCTGTACTGCTTTGCAGCCAATTTATTTATTTCAGGATGTCCCAGACAATCGATGATTCCCCGGTCGAAAAAAGTTATCTCATTAGTTAAGGATTTCGCGGTCAAATATAATTCAATTGATCTTTTTAACGACAATTCCGGAAATTCTATACCCTTCCTCCATACAGGATCTTTTGAAATAGTTTCGGGCTGTTCTTTTATGATTTCCCTTGCCACTTCCTGAATGCAGCGGAAATTTCTTTTTTCCAGTTCATTAAGCACTGTTGTTTTACCGACACCGGGACCTCCGGTGAAGATAAAAAAGTTATTATTATAAACAGATTTATGATTCATTTATCAAACATAAAAATAAAATATAAAACTTAATTGAATATAAAACGGAATTAAAATATCTTAGCTTAAGCGATTGATGCCATCGAAAATAATTATGTCAGCAAAAATTATTTACTCTACTCTTTTCAAAAAATTCCCAGGACTTGTATTCGGATTCAGCACAAAGACCTGCGGTGTGTCACCGGAACCGTACGGATTAAACTTAAGCAATTCTGTCGGAGATGATCCGGAAAATGTAAAACGTAACCGTGAAATTTTCTTTGATCTGCTAGGAATTAAAGAAAAGAATGTTACTTTCCAAAAACAAATTCACTCTACCTTTATAAACTACTCAAATGAACCGCAGCACTTTGATGGCTGCGATGCAATTTACACAGATAAGAAAAATAATTTTCTCGCTGTAAGTGTTGCAGACTGCATTCCGGTTTTTTTGTATGAACCTGTTAAGAAAGTTGTAGCGGGTATTCATTCCGGATGGAAAGGTACACACGGAAAGATTCTTACTCTGACAATTGAAGAGCTTGTAAAAAAATTTGATATAAAGATTTCAGAGTTGATCGCATATATCGGTCCGGGAATTTCACAGGATAATTATGAAGTCGGTGAAGATGTCGGAAAATTGTTTGATGAAGAAGTAAAATATTTTAAGAATGGAAAGTATTATCTGGATCTGAAGAAGGATAATTATGATCAGCTTATTTCAGCCGGTGTTAAGAAAGAAAATATAGAAGTATCAGAGCTCTGTACATTTAAGGAAAAAGATTTACTGCATTCATACAGAAGAGACAGGGGAAAGTCAGGGAGGATGTTTGGAGTCATTGGAATAGTTTAGTATAATGAGTTGGCTTCGAATTTTAAAATTGTGTGTTATGCAAAAAAATATTTTTAGATTGACATAACTATTTATCATTAACAATATGTCAATCGTTTTATTCGCGTAAATAATTTCCTAAAACTAATTATCAGGGTCTGATCAGTTGAGCAAAAACCCCGGCGTTATTAAAAGTAATAATTAGATCAACAAGATCGGCTATATTATCGCCATTGACATCTGTCGGAATATAACCCGTGGCAAATGCTGTGATGTCATTATAAATTGCAATGATATCCGACAAGTCAACTAATCCGCTTTGATCTACATCTCCGCTGAAAATAGTGAAATTTCCGTTTACAAGCTTCAGGTTGTTCCCATATGCCTGTGAACTCGCTGTCGTGAAATCATAATTATAGACAGAACCATCGGCAATAATAACCTCGCCTCCTGCCTTGCTCCATGTTTCGATTGTGTTTATATACTTTACAACCAGATAATATGACCCTGAAGGTGTATTCAAAAAATTATAAGCACCGGAAAAAGTAAGAGAATCAATAATTCCCGTAGCAGAATCCCGCAGCCTGTAAGGAGAGAAATTATCCCTTAAGTAGAGTGAAACTGTATCACGTCTGTTAAGCTGGTTGTTAGAAACATTATACATTCCTTCAAGCAATAATTTCAGATTTACATTAATTACCGGTCCGGGACCTTCGGTGCATCTCCATACTCCGCCTGCAGCAGCACCGCTTGTTCCGGCGAATATTTTAAGAGAAGAATTGTAATTTACCGATAAGATAGGTGTAGCAGATGTAGTAAAATTGAAATTAGTAAAAGTTAAACCGTCATTTGTAGAACGAAAAACTCCGCCGTTTCCGGCTGTATAAAAATTTCCCGATAAGCTATATGTAATTCCCCTTTGGCTCGGAGCTGTATTACTGCCTGTTGTCCAGGTTAAGCCTTTATCAGTTGATTTGTCAAAATTATACGGAGATGTTGTTGTGATCATGTAAAGATCACCGTTTGGTTTTTGCACAAGATTAAAACCGTTTTTTCCCGGATTCAGATTTGTACTGAAGCTTTGACCATAATCCGTAGACCTGTAAAATCCGACAGCAGTAGCACCTGTTACACCAACATATACAATAGCGGGGTTGTCAATGTCGACTAATACCGGAAGGCAGTTCAACCCTGTCAGACCCGTTTCTGTAAATGAAGCGCCGTTATCGGTGCTTCTGAAAAAACCTGTGGATGAAGTTGCAAATATATAACCTGCTGAACCGCATTGTACGCCTTGAAGATTTTTATTATTAAAAGCAGATGAAGGAATCAAGGAAAAGTTAAGACCTGAGTTTGTAGATTTCAGCATTCCGGTTGAATAATTTGCTACATACATATTTCCCTGCAGGTCAAAGCCAAAGTCCCACATTGTCTGCCCGGAGCCAATGTAAATTGTATCCCATGAATCACCTCCGTCAGTGGATTTCCAGATTCTTGAATTATTGCCCGTCAAACCTCCTGCATACACATTTCCTGAATTATCTTTTCCTAATGACCACACACCTCTGCCGTTAAGCTTTTGGTCCCATGTCTGGGATATTGTAGCTCCGGTTATGAAAAAGAGAGAAGCTAAAATTAATAGTAAAGTTTTCATAGTTTGTAAAATTTACTTTTAAAAAAATATTGATTATGTTATTTGATATGAAAAATTTCAAAGTTAATAGATTTTTAAGTTAATAAACTTACAAAAATTTAAAAATAAAATGAATTGAATTCTGACATCTGTTGCTGTGCGTTTGTCAATGTTTGCATTCATTCGAAGAAAAGGATTTTTATGCTGTCAAAAATTTTGCAGAGTTTATAAAAACAAAAAATGGTAAAGATGTTTTAACCGGTTTAATGGAAAATGCTGAATTTGAAAAGGAAGAGCTTAATGAAAAAACACTCAGAGATATTGAAAAAGCAAGATTGGAATTGCGAAAAGGAAAATCTTTTTCATCGGAATAGATTAAAAGTGAACTTGGAATTTGAAGCGGATTGAATATTCAGACTCGGCTAGAAAGTTTCTTGTGAATCGGATAAAAGTCTCTCAAAAAGAATAATTGAGAAAATCGACCTATTATCAACTTCTCCGGAAGATCCCCGCTTTACTATGACAGTCAAGAACATTGCAATAACACAACCCGGAAATCCTGTGAGAGATAGCATATTACGATTTGAAATAATTTTGCTGATTGGATTCCCGACAAAAGGCACTCGGGAATGACAAAATCAGTTATCCTCTTGCGTCTCACGTCTTTCGTCTTACTTCTCATAATACGCTATACTTGATCCCACCCAGCTCTTGTCCTTATTGAAATCAACTCCCATCATCTTTCCCTTGCTCAGACGGACGAGATTATTTACCAGCAGCGGTTTATCTTCCCAGACATATAGCAATCTAAGCTCTGCCTTTGCCGGAATGTCAGGAGTGACGATGGAAGGCTCATAGTTTACTTTTCTCTGAAGTATATAATTTGATTTGTCTTCAATTGCATCGAGCTCTTCTTTCTTAACGTCAAACAGCACACCTGCGCCTGCAAATGAATAAAGAGGTTTCAATACATAATTTTCAAGATCGGAAGGATACTCTTTTATGTCACTAAGAAATTCAGTCGGCGGAACATATTTATTTTTCAGAAACGGCATCGAATATTTACTGATCTTAAAAAACCAATTCGGATGTGCAATCCATTTCACATCAAGCTCTTCGGTAAACCTGAAACCGTAATTCAGATCTTTTCTTTTTGAAAGCTCATCGTAAATAACTCTGTTGTAAATTCTGTCTATCGGAGTTTTCTTACCATTGTTATCATAATAAAGCTTCTTGCCTTCTTTTATAATTTTCGTCAGACACACCGGTTTGACACCGATATATTTTTCAGTACAGAAAAAATCAATTGCGGTCTTTTGTTTCTCGGGCTCTATTTCAAGAAGTATGACATTTTCCGGGTCCGAATCCCCTACGATGGTTTCTCTAACTTTCGTTAAATAAGTTTCCCTGCTCAATCCGTTGAAATGGCTTTCAAGATTACCGTCAATATCAAAATTCTTTCTCATTGTCGCATCCAGGAGTTCCTGATAACAATACAGCGATGCAAAGCCCTGCAGCTCGATCAGTTGCGGAATAAAATTCCCATCATCGTCTTTGCATATAGCAAAGTCAATTGCAAGCAATGCCGGATGGTCATCTTCATTTGGAACGGCTAATTGCTTCGGCAATGCGTTCTTCGAATATTCGTTGAATTCATTTGTCTGAAGTGCGTCGGTTATTTCCCATGAAGCATTTAATATTTCATTGAGTAAGTGTTTTGGAAGGAAGATAGGTGTCTCAGCAATTCTGAAGTCTATTTTTTTATTGAATGCATTGTCGAGATCTTTAACTAATGCTTTATATTTTTCTTGTGTGAATTCGGAGTTGTATTTCTGTCGGAGTTCTGTTATCAAGTTGAGTTAGTTAAGTTAGTTGAGTTAGTTGAGTTAGTTGAGTCAGTTGAGTCAGTTGAGTCAGTTCAAATTGTTAAGTTAGTTGAGTCAGTTGAAATTGTTAAGTTTGTTAAGTTTGTTGAGTCAGTTGAGTCAGTTGAAATTGTTAAGTTTGTTAAGTTAGTTGAGTCAGTTGAGTCAGTTGAAATTGTTAAGTTTGTTAAGTTTGTTAAGTTAATTGAGTCAGTTGAGTCAGTTGAAATTGTTAAGTTTGTTAAGTTTGTTGAGTCAGTTGAGTCAGTTGAAATTGTTAAGTTTGTTAAGTTAGTTGAGTCAGTTGAGTCAGTTGAAATTGTTAAGTTTGTTAAGTTTGTTAAGTTTGTTGAGTCAGTTGAAATTGTTAAGTTTGTTAAGTTTGTTAAGTTAGTTGAGTCAGTTGAAATTGTTAAGTTTGTTAAGTTTGTTAAGTTTGTTGATTTAGGTGAGTAAGTTTAGTTAAAATTATACTCAACCTTACTCAACGTACTTAACTAACTTAACTAACTTAACTAACTTAACTAACTAAACTAACTTAACTAA
>CAYNTN010000085.1:0-20892 GCA_964399995.1 uncultured Ignavibacteriaceae bacterium | reverse complement strand
ATTATTCTTTTGTTCTAATTTACTTTAATTAACTGTGTTAATAAATGGAATATTTGATTGTCATTAACCGAGGACAGTGAATGACGGTAATAATTATGAACAAAATTAATAAGCAAAGTTTATCAGCTCTAATTTTTCACTTACAAGCTCTTCAGCTTTTTTAAAATTAACTTCGCTGACGTCATTAATCCCTTCACTAAGCTCCTGCAATATTCCTTCCTGAATTTTACCTCTGCTTAAGGCAACCGAGTAAGGGATTCTGTTAAAGGTTACCATCGAATACTTCGGCATGAATTTATCCGGATACGACTTATATAATTCAGACTCAATTTTTTTCTTTAACTGAAACCGCTTATCAGCTACTAGATCCCTCATCTCGATAAAGTTTTCCTGAGCAAGATCTGCAATAGCGTCAGAATTAACTTTTCTCAAAATCTCATATTCTGAAAAAATTCGTTTCCAGTCTGTTCCGTAATTATCAATACACTGATTCAAACAAGTGCAATCTTCAAAAGCAGCATTCATTCCCTGACCAAAGAAAGGAACGATAGCGTGTGCAGCATCTCCTAGCAAAGCAACTTTTCCTTCGGTTATCCATGGAAAACATTTTACAGTCATCAGGCTCCCGGTAGGATTATTGAAATAATCTTCCAGTAATGTCGGTATTAGCTTGGTTGCATCCGGAAACTGCTTCTCAAAAAAAGCTTTTACTTTATCTTTGGAATCTAAGTATTCAAAACTCTCTTCACCGCCAAGTGATTTGTCATAAGCAAGGAAGAGTGTGCAAGTGTAGCTTCCTTCAAGATTTGGCAGAGCTATCAGCATGAACTTCCCGCGCGGCCAGATGTGCAACGCATTCTTTTCCATTAAAAAACTTCCACCTTTACCGGCAGGAATTGTTAATTCTTTATAACCGTAATTTTCATATTCCTGTGAAAAATTGAATCTTGGTATCTTCATCATCTCCATTCTGACCGCTGAAGTTGCGCCGTCAGTTGCGATGACAACGTCTGATATTACCTTTGCTGACTCATTTGTAATATCATTATGAAAACTTACTTCTGAATTTTTGAAATCAATGCCGTCACATCTTTGATTAAAATAAATTTTAACGAATGGATTCTTTTCAGCAAGATTCATCAGTGATTTATTCAGATCGGCACGGGACACTGCGTTAATATATTCCGTATCATCTTTTCCGTATCTCTGAAAATTCAGTTCGCCTGTGATTGAATGTATCATTCTCCCGTACATTGGTATTGCAATTTTTTTTATCTCATCATAAAGCCCGACTTCCTTCAAAGCGTGAATCCCGCGTGTCGAAAGAGCGAGATTTATTGACTTTCCGCCGCCTGTATTTTCTTTACGCATATCCGGACGGCGTTCATAAACATTTACCTCAAAGCCTTTTTTGGCTAAGTAAACTGAAAGAAGTGAGCCCGCTAGTCCGGCACCGACGATTGTGATTTTTTGCATACGGTAAAATTATTGTTATTTATCTAAATGAAAAGGATAAATTTATTTACTAAAACCCTTCTCAAGTTTATTTAAATAACTTAAATAGTAAAAATAAGAATTAATAATGTTGTAATATTTTAAAATAATAATATTTTAAAAAAAAAAATTCTATGAAACCTTCTAAAGTCAACAGCAAAGGTCAAATTACAATACCGGCGGCGATCAGGCGTTTCCTGGAAATCAAAATGAACACGAAGATATATGCTTCTGTCGAGAATGGTAAAATAGTCTTACAGCCGATAAACAAAAAGTATTTTATAAGTTTAATAGGGATTGGAAATACTAAAGGAAAAGCAATGAAGTCATTACTCAGTGAAAAGAAGGAAGAATAATTAATTCTTAATTCCTAATTCCTAATTTTTAATTCCTATATACAATCCTCTTCCCTTCATCAATCCGCCTTTCCTGTAAACAGCTTTCAAACCAGTATTACTGATCGCATCCAAAAAATCTTTATTTTCATGCATTGCCAGCTTGTGATTCTCACGTAAATACTTTACTCCGCTTATATCCGCTACCATTACATGAAAATCTATGTGGTAAATATTACCCTTTTTTCTGGGAATATTCACCCGATAAATTTTTAAGTCAGGCTCATTTACATAAATGGCGTGAACTAAGTTTGGCTTATAAACTTCCGGAGTAATAAATCCTTCTACGATCAATATTCCGCCGTCCTTTAAATGCTTTGTGAAGTTCCTGATGGCTTTCTTCAGATCTGCTTTATTTGTCAGATGGGCTATTGCAGAAAACAAACAAACTATCACATCATATTTTTTCTTCAAATCAAACCTTCTCATATCACGGTTATGAAATTTAATCCCGGGATACTTTTTCTTTGCAATGCTAAGCATATCTTTATCCAGATCAAGTCCCGTAATGTCATAGTATTTCTTCAGATACTGAATATGATTTCCCGTCCCGCAGGCAACATCAAGCATTTCTTTGCCTTTTGATTTTTTATACTTCTTAATCAAAGAATGAATCTTTACGGATTCAGTTTTGTAATCCTTAAAGCTGTAGATCTTATCGTAATATTTTGCTAGCTGCTTGTACATATTTTTAACCCAAATTTTTCATTAGAAACATTTTACCACTTAGATCACTAAGCTCACATAGGGATTTAGAGTAAATTGGGATGTAAGAAAAAATTCTTTGTGAACTTTGTGGAACCTTTGCGAACTTTGCTGCCCGGTATATGCATTAGATTATTACTCAGGCGGAGCCGTTATGGATGTTTGAAGGTTTCAATTGAAAAATCCGGGTTTAAAATAACCTGACAAGTTTTAAATTTTAAACATCAGATTTACAAACTTCCAAACATCTTCAAAAGTATTATACAGCGGTACCGGCGCAACTCTGATCACATCCGGCTCACGCCAGTCACATACTACATCATTGTTCAATAATCTGTTATACAAATCTTTCCCGTTTGAATTTATTCTCAGCGACAACTGACAGCCTCTTTCATTTTTGTCAGCAGGAGTAATGATTTTTATTCTGTACGTTTTATTTTCATTGATGAGGAATTCCAGATAGTCTGTGAGCTGCTCACTTTTCTTTCGTAATGCATTCATTCCGACTTCATCAAAAATATCTAATGACGCTTTGAGCGATGCAAGCTGAAGTATCGGCGGATTGCTGAGCTGCCAGCTTTCGACTGTCGGTATCGGAATGTATTTATGATCCATCAGAAATCTTGTCTTCTTATCATGTCCCCACCAGCCGAGAAATTTCGGAAGTGTCTGATCATTTAAATGTTTCTCATGAACATAAGCTCCGCCTATCGCTCCGGGTCCTGCATTCATATACTTGTAATTGCACCAAACCGCAAAATCAACATTCCAGTCGTGAAGATTCATTTCAAGATTACCCGTTGCGTGAGCAAGATCAAATCCGACAATGCATCCTTTCTTATGACCGGCTTTTGTAATTCTCTCAAACTCAAATGACTGTCCTGTATAATAATTAACTCCCGCAAGCCAGATCAATGCAATCGAATCCCCTTCCTTTTCAATCATCGTTTCAATGTCTTCAGTCCTGATTGTATCTTCACCTTCACGCGGGTTCAGTTCAATCAACGCATCCTCAACTTCATATCCATGAAATTTTATTTGTGACTGCACTGCATAATGGTCAGACGGAAATGACTTAGGTTCAATTAAAATTTTAAATCTTGATTTGGTTGGACGATAAAACGAAACAAACATAAGATGAAGGTTTGTTGTAAGTGAATTCATATTCACAACTTCTTCAGGTCTAGCACCGACAAGACGCGCAGTCTGATCTGTTAAAAATTCATGATAAGGCAACCACGGGTTTTTTGCTTCGGTATGCCCCGCAAGCGCGATCTTTTCCCAGTCAAGTAATTCCTGCTCGACATAGCTTCGAACCGTCTTCGGCTGAAGTCCGAGAGAGTTCCCGCCGAAGTAAATAACATCAACACCGTTTTTATTTTTCGGGATGTAAAATTTTTCTCTGTAGCTTTTTAGAGAATCTGATGAATCCATTTCAAGAGCGAATGATTTTTCTGAAGTAAACAAAATTTATAGATAATATTTTAGAATTGAATTAATAAGTTAAATTATAACCCACCTTACAAATTTTATGAACTTTACAAACTTTACAAACTTTATAAACTTTACAAACTATATAAACTTTACAAACTCCTTTTCAGTACCGACTCCAGATGCTTCTGAAACTCCGGCTTCTTCTGTGTCGCCATTTTCATCATATAACTCAGGGAATTTCCGTCAACAATAAAATCCCTCGTTGTCTTTACCATTCTTTCATCATTACCGAAATATTTTGATTCAAAAGTTATATGTAGATTTGTTTCATTGATTTTTACATCAATACTTTTCATAACTTCAACACGCTTGCTGTTCTGCGCATTGAACAATTCAAAAGTATCATCGGGATATGCAATAATAAAACCCGACTCCCAGTGAAGCGGAGCTCCTTTCTTTCCGTCAACATTAAACCATGTCCTCTGTTCAAACATTATTGATTCATCATCTCCGATAAATTTAAATTCAAGTTCCTCGGTGTATGCAGTCTTTTCAATTGTTGGGAAGTTAGCAATGCCGTTTCCTTTCCATGTCCCTATCAGTTGCGAAAGCTTTTTTATCAATACTTAGTTTTAATAGTTTACAAACTTTACAAACTTTACAAACTTTATGAGCTTTATGAACTTTATTTTTCTGCAATATTTTTTAAATTATTTTAAATTGAAATGCTTAATTAAGTCATAATTAACTAAAATTAACTTCGTCATGAAAAATATATTTTCGCTTCTCATCCTTGTCTTCGTTTTACAGAGCAATCCTTTATTTTCACAGTGGCAGTACATTAATCCATATCCTCATGGTGAAGATATTTTCAGTTTAGCAATTCCATCTACGGACAGAATTGTTGGAGTCACAAATTTTATCGGCGATGCGATCGTAAGCACGAATGCAGGTTCTAACTGGATTATCAGTCCCGTCGGTGACGGTATTATCCGTTCCTTGTATTTCCCGTCATCTAACACCGGATATGCTGTCGGAGCTTTCACTGAGATGATGTTTAAAACTACTAACGGCGGCATTAACTGGTTTCATTTAGCCGGTTCACCTGATACTACCAAGTATGGTGTATATTTTATTAATGAAAACACAGGCTGGTCTGTCGGGTTCAATGGATTTATTATTAAAACTTCAAACGGCGGGCTGAACTGGTTTACTCAGACAAATTCTTCTATAACAACAAGCACTATGTATTCTGTCAATGCAGCAAGTTCAGCAAATGTTTATGCAGTGGGAAATGCAAACGCTTTAGTCCAATCAACAGACGGAGGAACAAACTGGAGTCTGTATCCGCAAATATTTCCCTCAAGCACAGATTACAGGTTTGTAAATTTTACCGATGCGCAGACAGGTTTCCTTTGCGGAGCTTCGAAAAGGATTGCTATGACAACAAATGCCGGAATAAACTGGAATGTATCATACAATCCCGGCGGAGGTACACAAATCATGTGGTCGGTGGATTTTAATAATGCTGGAACAGGAATTGTCTGCGGTGCGGGAGGAATTGTCATAAGAACAACTAACTTCGGACAAAGCTGGGTTGAGTCTCTTATGCCGGGCTTTACAGGGGTATTGTATTCGGTGAAATTTGAAAATTCAAATACAGTTTACATTGCAGGCGCTGACGGAAAAATATTTAAATCTACGAATGCCGGAGCTGACTGGAATCAGATAAGTAAAAGCTTCACTGCAACTTCAATTCAGGGAGTTGGTTTTTTAAATGTTAATACTGGATATGTTGTGGGTATTGCCGGTTTAATTTATAAAACGACTGATGCCGGCAGCAGCTGGATTAATCAGACAACCGGTACCGCTCAGCTTGAAAAAATTGTGATAATTGACATGAACAATGCTTATGCCTGCGGATATTCGGGGGGAATTCTTAAAACAACAAACGGAGGGAATAACTGGAGTGCACTTACAAGCAGTGCTGTTTCGGAGCTATTGGGAATTGATTTTATAAATTTGAATACCGGATTTGTTGCAGGACAAAACGGACAGGTCTTAAAAACCACAAACGCAGGATTGAACTGGAGTAACATTAATATTCCTTCGACTGCATTGTTGTATGAAGTAGATTTTGTAAATGAGAGCACAGGATGGGTTGCCGGAGTAGGTGAAATCATTTACAAGACAACAAACGGCGGATCAAGCTGGGATCTGCAATGGGATGGGACATCCTTAGGTCTTTTTGCTCTCTCAATGGCTGATGAAAATAACGGAGTTGCAGGCGGCTCAAGCGGGCTGGTTTTGAGAACAACTAACGGCGGCGCAGAATGGATACCGCTGCCTGCTACACTTGCATCAACTGTCTGGGATATTAAAATGTATAATGCCATTAATGGTTTTGCTGTAACCGGAAGCGGATATGTTTACAAAACAGCAGACGGAGGTCTAAGCTGGATTCAGGAAAAGCGAATTACAATTAATACATTTAATGCGGTTGCAATTTCCAATGACGGATATGGTTTTGCCTGCGGAAATTCAGGAACGCTAATAAGGTCCGGATCTCAACTTGTAAACATGCAAAGTACTTCAAATGAGCTTCCCTTGGATTTTCAACTATATCAGAATTATCCAAACCCGTTCAATCCCAATACTGCTATCAGATTTTCTCTAAATGAAAATAGTTTTGTGAAACTGAAAGTATATGATGCTTTAGGAAAAGAATTAACAATATTGGTCAATGAAGTTCTTGCACCGGGAAGTTATGAAACTCAATTCAATGGCAGTAAACTATCAAGCGGGATCTATTATTATGAATTGCAAACGGAAAATTTTAGTGATGTAAAAAGGATGGTGCTGTTGAAATGAATACCGGCAAACTTACGAATCTTAAGAATCTTCAATCTTATAAATCAATACCCTGCTCGGAGCAGCGTCAGCTACAAAGTTAGGGATCTGTATATTCATCAGATATCTCCCGTCTTCAATATCATTTTCAGCATAGATCATTTCTGTAATAGTCTTAATCGAATGTTTATCTTTATCAATATCATGAGATTCAAACGGAACATTCCAGAAAATGTGATGAGCAGTGAGCTTCCCTTCATCGAAAGTTCTGTCAACTGAAGGAATATCCATCAGCAAATGTTTTACATTCAGACTCACAATGTATTCCATTGCATCAATTGAAAAAAACGGCGGTTGCTTTTTCATATATTGTCTCGATTTTTTTGTATCATCATTCGGTAATGTTCTTATAATTAATCCTTCCGGAAAATTCTTGTCTGCATCTTTTAATTTTTCTTCAAGTACTTTTTTTGTAATCATAAAGTCACCTTCACCTTTATCGGGAATGTATCTGTCCTTTGTTTCATTTGCTTTTTCAGGAGCGACAGAAATCAACGTTGTGGGAATAAATGAATCCTTTAAAATATTGTGAATCGAAATTCTTTCAAGAGAAATATGCCCTACACATTCAGTGTGAGTACCGTTACAATGCGGTATGAGTCTGTACTCTTCGAAATTGCACCCTCCCCCGCGTCTTGTATCTCCGATAAATTCACCTGCCTCATAAGCTTTTGCTGTTGCCTTATCAACGTCATATGTATTCGGCTGATCTCCGTTGAAAATCATAGGAATTGAAATATCCATAGGTTCTGACGTTTCGATAGAATAGATTTTATCATTTAATGTAAAATTAATCTCCATTTATGAGTTTAGTGTAAATATAATTTTAACGAACTTTTAAGACGAAACGCAAAGTTCTCAACGAAATTATAATCAGGCTCAAGATTTTATCATCAATTCATCAGCTCTAAAGACCTTCGTGTTCTTCGTGGTAAAAAAATCTGTGTTCAATCAAAATACTTTAATTAGAAATTGTATTCAAATTAAATTTAACGTTCTCAGTAAAATAATTATATTGAAGAAAAAAGATCAAATGTGCAGACAATTTGTAACAGCAGGAAAATTATCAAAACTGAGAAAGCTTCTTGGAGAAACTTACAATGAAGAAATTGAAATAAAATTACTAGGTGAAATTGATAAGGAAGAGGAAGAGCTGGAAGAAGACATCGAAGAGGAATTGGAAGAACAGCGAAGACATAAGAAAGATCATGATGCGTTTTTAACAGAGAATATTCCTGTTATTACTTATAAAAGCGGAAAAAAATATCTAACGCGAATGAAATGGGGGATAAAGTTTGATCCGGAAAACAAATCACCTTTAATATTTAATTCACGTGATGACACTGTTAAAGAAAAAGAATTCTGGCAGAAGCTGTTCGATCAGAACCGGCTGCTGATCCCAATGTTCGGGTTTTATGAGTGGGTTGACAAGGGACTAAAGAAAAAAGTAAAAACAAAGATTACTCTAGTCAATAAAGAATTATTTCTTGTTCCCGGTCTTTTCTGGAAGAATAACGAAGACATAAATGAGTTTACTTTGATCACAACTTCTCCGAATAAATTCATGACTGAAATTCATAACAGAATGCCTGTAATTTTCGATGATAAGAAAGCATTTAATTATTTTACTGATTCAGCAGAAGAGAATTATGAAAAGCTTAAGCCGGTAAAATCCGATATGATGAAAGAAGAAGAAGATACAACAGAAAAGACAATACAGGGATCCCTGTTTTAACTTTTACTTAATACGGGTACCTTTAGCTTGAGTCCGCATTCTTTATTTAGCTTGTTGACAGAATACAAACAAAGCTCCGGAGAATATCTCTCGTCATGCATGTGCATTAAAAAGTAAACATTGTGAATCCCCATCTTGAGCCATTTCTTAATTCTCATTACCCATTCGTCAACTCTTTTATAATCAGTCGGATGAAGACTGTTGCCTACAAAACGTATGAATGCAGTAGGAGTAGAAAGTCTCATGTGTATTACATCTCTTCTTCCGGCTGCATCGGTTATCACATACCCTATTTTGTTTTTCTTCAGCACTGAATAAAGTTCATCACCGGTTTTTATATCATTAAACCAACCCTTGTGACGAAGCTCAAGGCACACCTCAGGCTTTTTCGGAAGTGATTGTAAATAGTTATTAAGATCAGATAAATTCTTCGGCGGATAATTCGGAGGAAGTTGTAAAAAACATGTACCTAAATTGTTTCCGAAATTATTAACTGAATCATAAAATATTTTTGTTACTTCATCACAGTTCTTTAATCTTTTAAAGTGGCTGATTCCCTGATAAAACTTCGGGCAAAATCTGAAGTCTTTTGAAACTCCTGACTTCCAGTCATTAATAATTTCTTTCTTAGGTATGCGGTAGTGTGTCGGATTTAGTTCAATGCAGTTAAACTGTGTGATATAATATTTCCGGAAATCTTTCTCTTTCGTTTTTGGCGGATAAAATTTTCCGACCCATTCCTTTATTCCCCATTTTGCACAGCCGACATAGACTTCCTGTTTCTTCGGCTTCTTCAGACTTTTCAAAAGCTTCTCTGAGTCGGGATGATCATCCGGTAAAGTGAAATCAATATCGTCTAAATTTTCTGCTTTTCCGAAATCCATTTTATAATCTTTTTATTTAAGTTTAAAATAAATTTTTTATTTGTAAAATAAAATTCCCAACAAAATTTTCACTATTAAACCACGAAGTCACAAAGACACAAAATGAAATTATTATAAAAATATAACCCTTTGAGTCTTTGTGTCTTGGTGGTAAAATAAAATTTCTGGTTTTGTGACACACTCTGCATGGTGGAATGACATACTTAATTAGTTTTTCAGAGTCCTAATGTAGAAATTAGAAATAATTCGTGAAATTCGTGGCAGCTTCAAAATTACAATTTCAGCTTTCTCATTCTCGGTGATATGACCGTTACAAAAGAAACGATCAGCAAAGTCATTATACCGCCGAAAATTACCGATGGTACAGTTCCAAGCAGCTTTGCCGCGACGCCCGATTCAAAACTTCCGATTTCATTTGACGAGCCGATGAAAATACTGTTGACTGCCGACACTCTTCCTTTCATATTATCCGGTGTCATTAATTGTATTATAGTAGCGCGAATGACAACGCTTACACTATCAAAACCTCCGCTTAGTGCGAGTATGAAAAGTGAAAGGAAAAAGTTTTTTGAAAGACCGAAGATTATAATGCATATACCGAATCCGAAAACGCTTATGAGTAAATTCCTTCCTGCATTTTTGGTAAAAGGATGACGTGTCATATAAATTGCCATTATCACTGCACCTATTGAAGGAGCTGCTCTAAGTATTCCGAGACCCTGAGGACCGACAAATAAAATTTCAGCTGCAAAGATCGGAAGCAATGCAACAGCTCCGCCGAAAAGTACCGCAAACAAATCCAGGGAAATAGCTCCGAGAATTATTTTTCTTTCAAATACAAATTTCAATCCCGCAGTCAGTTTTTCTTTTAAAGACTGGCTTTCTAAAATTTCCGGCTTTGGCTTTCTTTTAATTGGTAGTATAAGAAGAATCGCAAATATCCAGAAGATTACAATTGTTAAGTAAGTATTAGTAGCTCCGATGAAACCGTAAAGTAAACCTCCTATCGCCGGACCCGTGACAGCACCGGTTTGCCAGGTTGTTGTGTTCCATGTGATGGCATTCGGCAGGATTTCTTTCGGAACAAGTTGTGACACGAAAGCAAAAAATGACGGTGCTGAAAAACCTCTGCCGATACCACTAAGAAAAATTGCGGAATACATTGCAGTGACTTTGTGATCTGTAAATAAGCCGACTGAATCAGTTGAAATCACTAAAAGCATTACCGAACAGAATGTCATTAAAAAAACAGATGCCATTACAATTTTTTTTCTGTCATTAGTATCGGTTATGTGACCTGCAAACAATAAAACGCTTATTGAAGGAATTGCTTCGGCAAGTCCGATTAAGCCCAGTGACAAAGGATCTTTGGTAATTTCATAAATCTGCCAGCCGACAATAACTGCCTGTATCTGTGCTGCGATTGTGATGCACAATCGGGCTATTGTAAAATTCCTGAACTCCCAAAACCGCAACGCTGCATACGGATCTGGTTTTTTTACTTCATCTAGATTAACTTCTTCTGAACTCAATTAAAAAAATTTACAGCAAATCTGCTTTATTGGGAAAGATATTTCAAGTTTGTATTTTGTGGATAAAAAAACAAAACTATAGTTCTACTTGAAACTGTAAATCATTTTAATAATGTGAAATCAACTGAATTTATTTTATCAATATAATTTTTTTAGTTATCATTTTATTTCCTGATTCTAATTTGACAAAATAAGCACCGCTGCCGAAATTACTTCCGTCCCATTTAACTAAATAAGTTCCGCCATTTAATTTTTCATTCACCAAAGTTGAAATTACTCGACCTACTTCATCAAAAATTTCCAACCTTATGAATGATGATCTTGGCAAATCAAATTTGATGTTTGTTACAGGATTAAAAGGGTTCGGGAAATTTTGATATAATTTATAATCAGCCGGGATATTGGTTGAAATTGGTTCAATACCTATTGTATTAATAATAAGATCAATCTTTGGTCTTTTATCGGCTAAAATGCATTTACTTGAAGCAAAATTTAAACATCTAAATACATCTTCAATTCTGTTCATTATTACAAAACCAAAATTTGAAGAAGGATTATTGATCATATCCCTTACCAATTCAGTAACATCTATATCCAGATAATCTTGAAATGAATACAAACTTTGAGGCAGCAGAACCTGATCTTCAATGGAAAAACCGGGCTGATTATTCCAGGTTGCAGTATTTTGATTCCAGTCTGCAGTAACTTTTCTCAAGTAGCTTTCATTTTTCCCGGAATGAGGAACGCTGGAAGGATACGGATTTCCATATAAAGATAGCTTTCCGCTGATGATTTGTGAACCCTGAGGAACTTCTTGAAAATTAAATTTTAACAGCGGTCTCCAAATGTTTATATTACTCTCGTAAGTCCAGAAGGCGGCTACAAGTTCAGTGGAATACGGCATAGGTGTATTAGGACTATAAGTGACAACTTCGCAATCCTGACCAGTAGAAGGACCAAGTCTTATTGAGATTGTAGTTTGAGAAAATAGAATACCGGGAATCAGCATTATTAAGACAAATAAGATAAATAGTGCATGCAATGAGAATTTTGTTTTCATAATTGTTCAAGTTTAAAAATTTTTGGAATTTTATTTGTTAAGAATTAGAACAAAATCATTTTTGGAATGAAATTTGCTGCTTCTTAATAATATTTTACAAATTCTAATTAATAATAATAAGTCAGTAACAAATAAGCGGGGATTAATATTGTTTTGTGACAACTACATTGTAATTTTAATACTGAAACAGCTATTTGAATTGGTTAGGTTCATGTTCTTTGTTTTTCTGAAGTTTCTATTTATTACTTTAACGGATGTGATAAAACATCCGTGATAATTTCAATTTATACATATTTCTTGTCAAAATTTTTAATGTAATTCAGAGAACAAATGCTGTGAGTGCAACAATAATATACAGCACCGGATAAATCCATCTGCAGTTGATGTCAATTCTTTTTGCCAGCTGTTCTTTTCCTCTGCTTGAAAGCGTTGCCGTGAAGACAGATTGTATTAAGGTTAAGAATATTAATACAGATGAGCCTAATACGAAAATATCCATTCGTGTCATATATGAAATTTTTGGAAGGCTTCCGCTGACTACAAATCTGTAAGCAATCAGTGTAAGCATTGAAGTTGTAGCTATGGAAATCTGCGAGCTTGACAATTTTTGATCCAGCCAGAAAGCCATCCATGACATCATTATTATTAATACTAAAGGGATGACAAAAACTAAAATATAAAATCCGCTCTCTCTCTTTGCTCGGAATGAGAAAGTAACCGCGGGGACATCGGGGGTGTCTTTCATTATTGAATATGTACCTTTGTTGAATTGCCAATCCAGTATTTTCCAATCGGGGAGTGAAAGGTCATCCGAAATTCCTGACCTCGTTTCAGGATCGGGAACAAGTTCGATATCCTTTGCAGTATTTCCCAGGGCAATAATTTTTACATCAAAGGTTTGTGTATCAAAAGGAAAATCTTTAAACTCAAACTTCTGCGTAAAGTCTCCGAATATTCTTTGAAAAAAAGTTGCCGTGCTGTCATTTGAAAGAGTAACATCATCACCGAATGATTTACTTATATTTAAACGGTTGCTTATTGTTATCAGTGGTTCCCATTCGTTTTCGGCATTCTTTAACACACTCCCTTTTCCTGCAAGCCGGGGATCATTCCATTTGGCAATCAGATAGATATCAGCTTTCATGATTTCGCCGGCGGCATTTATTTCACTTATATTATTAATTACAATACTTATGTAAACTTTAGTCTTACCGTAAGGGTTTGGAGGTGTCCCGGAATTGTCCTGCCCTTTTGAATTCTTTGTCATGAGAAAACTAAAAATCAGAAGTAAAAATAAATTCCTGAACATTAATTTTGATTTTGTTTGAAGTGGAATATAATATTTTAGCCTTTAAATAATAATTATTTTCCAATTACATATTGCGATGAAATGAGAGAATGGTAAAAGAGAAGATGTATTTTGCGAACTAGTGTTTCCGGATTTTGCTTAACAACCAATACAAAAACTAAAAAATGACAAATTTCAAATCTCAAATGATAAATGTAATTTGATAATTGATCTGCAAAATAATGTATCCGGAAAAAGCTACGACTCATAATTGAGAACCGGGGAAAGCCATCGTTCCATTTCTTTCAGACATTTTCCTTTTCTCTTTGCGAAATCTTCAACCTGATCTTTTCCTATTTTTCCAAGACCGAAATACTTAGACTTCGGGTGCGCAAAATACAAACCGCTCACCGATGAGGCAGGATGCATTGCCAGGCTTTCAGTGAGTTTTATCCCGGTATTTTTTTCCGCATCTAATATTTCAAACAATGTTACTTTCTCAGTATGGTCGGGACAAGCCGGGTATCCGGGAGCAGGTCTTATTCCCTGATATTTTTCTTTTATCAGTTCCTCGTTTCCAAGGTTTTCATTTTTTGAATATCCCCAGTATTCAGTCCGTACTTTTTTATGCATTAGTTCCGCAAATGCTTCGGCAAGCCTGTCAGCAAGTGCCTGAAGCATAATTTTGTTATAGTCGTCATTCTCATCATTAAATTTCTTTATCCACTTTTCGATTCCGATTCCCGCTGTCACGGCAAATCCTCCTACATAATCTTTAAGCCCTGTTTCCTTCGGTGCAATAAAATCCGATAGCGAGATATTTGGAATGCCCTCGCTCTTCTGCGACTGCTGTCTTAATGTTTTAAACACTTTTACTACTTCATCCCTTTTATCATCTTTGTAAATTTCAATATCATCTCCCACAGCATTAGCATTCCATATTCCAATTACCGCTTTTGCCGTCAGCCATTTTTCCTCTATAATTTTCTTCAATAGAGCATTTGCATCTTTAAACAAATTACTTGCCGTTTCACCTACAACTTTATCTTTAAGTATTTCCGGATACCTGCCTGCTAATTCCCACGTTCTGAAAAAAGGTGTCCAGTCTATGAATCCGGCAATCTCATTCAGCGGGTAATCATCAAAAACTTTAGTACCGGTGAAGCCGGGCTTATATAAATCCTCCTCTTTGAAATCTATTTTTAGTTTATTCTTTTTTGCGTCTTCATAAGAAAGAAAAATCTTCTCAACCCGGTTCTTTAAATGATGCTCCCTGAGTTTTGAATATTCCTCTTTTATTTCAGCAGAAAATTTATTTTTATTTTCACCGAGTAAATTCCCCACAACCGGAACTGATCTCGATGCATCAAGAACGTGTATTACTTGTCCGCTTTTATAATTGTCTTCTATCTTAACAGCGGTATGAATCTTCGATGTAGTTGCACCTCCGATCAATAAAGGTATTGTGAACCCTTCACGCTCCATTTCCTTTGCAACGTGAACCATCTCATCAAGCGAAGGTGTGATCAGTCCGCTGAGCCCGATTACATCAGCTTTCTCCAGCCTTGCAGTTTCAAGAATCTTTTCACTCGGCACCATCACACCGAGATCTATTACATCATAATTGTTGCATCCGAGTACTACTCCTACGATGTTCTTTCCTATATCGTGAACATCACCTTTCACAGTTGCCATTAAAATTTTACCTTTTGGTTTAGCTCCCTCTTCCTTCGTTGCTTCAATGAACGGCAAAAGATAAGCAACTGCCTTCTTCATTACTCTCGCGCTTTTTACAACCTGAGGCAAGAACATTTTCCCGGCTCCGAACAAATCACCGACAACATTCATTCCGTCCATCAGCGGACCTTCGATTACCTGTATCGGCTTATCAAATAATTTTCTCGCCTCTTCAGTATCCTCATTTATGTACTCAACTATTCCTTTTACAAGAGAATGTATCAGTCTCTCCCTTACGTCCTGTTTTCTCCAGCTGTCATCTTTTACCTGCTCCTTGCCTTTATTCTTTACAGTTTCCGCATATTCGACAAGCCGCTCTGTAGAATCAGGTCTTCTGTTAAGCAAAACATCTTCTACTCTTTCGAGCAGATCTTTGGGGATTTCCTCATACAATTCTATCATTCCCGGATTCACGATTCCCATGTCCATTCCGGCTTTGATTGCATGATAAAGAAAAGCCGAATGCATTGCTTCTCTCACCCTGTCATTTCCCCTGAATGAAAATGAAATGTTGCTCACTCCTCCGCTTACCTGCACACCGGGAAGATTTTCCTTAATCCACTGAGCTGCTTTCATGTAATCAACTGCATAGTTATTATGCTCTTCTATACCGGTTGCAACTGTTAAGATATTCGGATCAAAGATAATATCTTCCGGAGTAAAGCCGACTTCTTTAGTCAGAATGTCATAAGCTCTTTTGCAGATTTCAATCTTTCTTTCAAACGTGTCTGCCTGTCCTCTTTCGTCGAATGCCATAACAATAACAGCGGCTCCATACATCTTCACTTTTCTTGCGGACTCCTTGAATTTTTCCTCACCTTCTTTTAATGAAATTGAATTTACTATGGATTTTCCCTGTACGCATTTCAATCCTTCTTCAATAACAGACCATCTGGATGAATCAATCATAATAGGAAGCTTTGAAATATCCGGCTCTGATGCTATCAGATGTAAAAACTTTTTCATTACTTCTTCAGAATCAAGCATACCTTCATCCATATTGACATCTATCATCTGAGCTCCGCCTTCCACCTGATGCCGGGCAATTGTTAAAGCATCCTCATACTTTTCTTCTTTTATCAGCTTCTTAAATTTTGCCGAACCGGTTACGTTTGTTCTTTCACCGACATTTACAAAATTACTTCCCTTAAATACAGTTAACGGCTCGAGTCCCGCATATCGGGGAAGACGTTCAAGCAAAGGGGGAACACGGGGTTTGTATTTCTTCGCTACATTTGCAATGGCTCTTATATGTTCCGGTGTTGTCCCGCAGCATCCTCCCACTATGTTTATTAACTCTTCTTTTAAAAATTCTTCGAGCTGAATTGCTGTTGACTCGGGAGTCTCGTCATACTCTCCGAATTCATTCGGAAGACCTGCATTCGGATGAGCGCTTACCAGAAGCTCGGATTTTTCGGCAAGAGTTGATATATGGGGACGCAGTTGTTTTGCGCCGAGAGCGCAGTTAAATCCAATGCTTAGCAAATCAATATGTGTGACGGAATATAAAAATGCCTCAACAGTTTGGCCAGAAAGAGTTCTACCGCTTGCATCCGTAATTGTACCCGAAACCATCACAGGCAGTTTTTTCCCGGTTTCATGAAAATATTTCTGAATGGCAAACAAGGCTGCCTTTGCATTCAGTGTATCAAAAATTGTTTCAACCAGCAAAAGATCAGCGCCTCCTTCAGCAAGCCCTTTCGTTTGTTCATAATATGCTTCTGAGAGCTCGTCAAAAGTAACGGCTCTGAATCCGGGGTCATTTACGTCAGGTGAAAGCGAAGCTGTTCTGTTAGTCGGTCCGATTGATCCGGCAACGAATCTGGGCTTGTGCGGGTCCTTTTTGGTAAACTCAACCGCAACTTCCTTTGCAATTTTAGCAGATTCAAAGTTCATTTCATAAACAAGACTTTCCATCTTGTAATCAGCCTGAGCAATTCCTGTTGCAGTAAAGGTGTTTGTCTCAATAATGTCGGCTCCGGCATCAAGATATTTCGCATGAATTTCCTTAATGATATCCGGTCTTGTGATTGAAAGCAGATCACTGTTTCCTTTTACAAAGACATCATGATCTTTAAATCTCACACCCCGGAAATCATCTTCGCCAAGTTTATACCGTTGTATCATCGTTCCCATTGCTCCGTCAAGAACGAGTATTCTTTCTTTTAAAATTTGTTTTATGTCAGACATTTTTGTTAGTTTATTTTTTTATAATGTTCAATCGTGAAATGTCAAACGTGAAACGTCAAACGTCAAACGTGAAACGTCAATCGTGAAACCATATTCAACCCCTCAAAAAAAAATCTCTTCCGACATAAGCCAGAAGAGATTCAATATTTATTAATTTCACATTTCAATATTTAGTCTTCTAACTCATCTCTTCCTGCAAACTTCGCAGGATAGGAATTGGCACCTTTCAGTCCAAACAGTTTTGGAAGACGGTTGCCAAGGTTTCTCAGGGCCTAATCCCTCCACCTTTCTCCATAAGTCAGAACGTGTAAGAACAATTTATTTATGTGCAATATACTTCAAAGCGATTGTATATGCAATGAAATTTTATGATTTGAAAACCATTGCAATATACTGCTATGTACCACGACATTTTCAAAAATATGCAACCGGAGTTGATATAAGTGAATTGGAAATGTGTTAATGTTCAATATTTAATGCTCAAAGCGAATGTTCCATGTTAAATGAGTAATCGCAATAACTATCGACTATCCGCTTTCAACTTTTTCAAAAATTCTGCGTTGTAAATGGAAACGTTTCAAACTATTTTTGTATACAATGATTAACAGAATAACGAAATTTGCATTAAGTCCATTGTTGATAATACTTTTGTCGCTAAATGTAACTTATTCACAGAAGCAGTCCGGCAGGCAAAAATTATCTGATGAGCAAAAGGCAAAATATTATTTTATAGAAGGCAAGACTCTTGAGCTTCAGAACAACTTCATAGGTGCCGTAGAAAATTACAGGATGGCACTGAAGTTTGAAAAGTCAGGAGGAATTTATCATGCTCTATCCGAAGTGTATTTAAAATTAGGGAAAATGGATGAAGCGCTCAGGGAGGTTAATACTGCATTAAAGTTTCAGCCTCAAAACCAGAACTATCTTGAAACACTTGCAAATATCCAGATCAACAAAAAGGATTTTAAAAGCGCCATCAAAACTTTTGAAGAAATAATAAGGCTCGATACTAATTACACTTACGGACTTTATTCTCTTGCCCGGCTTTATCAGGAAATGAAGATGCCGGCTCAGGCAGTTGCCATATATGAGAAAATTACAAGCAAGATAGGATATGATTTTGATGTACTGAACAAGATGTACGACATTTATTTAAGTTATAAGAATTATGAAAAGGCGACAGAAGTATTGGAAGCTTTGCTACAATTAGATCCTTTTAATGTTTCCATTAAAGCAATTCTTGCTTCCCTGTATTTAAAAAGCAACAAACTTTCGGAAGCAAGAAAGATTTATGAGGATATTTACATAACCAACCCGGAAAATAAGGAGATACAGACAGAGCTCGTAAAAATTTATTTCAAACAAAATGAGAGTGACAGGGCATTTGAGAATTTTAGTAAAATGCTCGGAAAAGATTCGCTGGGTTTTTGGGAAAAAGTTGAGGTAGGTGAGCTCTATTATAATATAATTTCACAGGACGAATCAGCAAAGGACATTGCTCTTAACATTTTTTCAAAACTGAATAATGATTACCCTGACCAGTGGATTCCGTATTATTACCTGGGAGTAATAGATGTTTTGAACAATAACAATTCCGGCTACAAAGAAAAATTTCAAAAGGCAATTCAGATGGCTGATACTTCCCGTGAAGCTTATGTAAACATAGGGCTAGCATATTTTCAGCAAAACGAAATTGATGATGCATTGGAAACACTTGATGAGGGGCTCATAAAATTTCCGGATGAATACAGGATATATTACATTAAAGGTCTTTCTCTTCAGAGGATCGGAAAAGAACCCGAGTCAATTAAGTATTTTGAAAAAGCAATTGAATTTAACCCTAATGATATTGGAATGCTTTCAACTATTGCACTTGCTTATGATAACCAAGGAAATTATTCAAAATCAACTGAGATATATGAAATGGCATTAAAGCTCGATCCTCAGAATCCTCTTATTCTTAACAATTATGCTTACAATTTATCCGAGCGCGGTGAAAAGCTTGACAAAGCGCTTGAAATGTCGAAGATTGCCGTTGAAAAGGATCCGGGAAACGCATCATATCTGGATACAATCGGATGGATATATTTTAAGTTAAAAAATTATAAACTTGCAAAGGAGAACATTGAGAAATCATTAGCTGTAAATCCTAACAGTGCAGTTGTGCTCGAACATCTGGGTGACGTTTATAAAGAAATGAAAGATAATAACAATGCATTGAAATACTGGAAGCTTTCACTTGAAAAGAACCCCGAAAATAATTCTCTGCGGGAAAAAATTGAATTTTATAAAATAAGTTGACCTTAATGGTTGAGTAGATGAGTGGTTGAGTGGTTGAGTGGTTGAGTGGTTGAGTAGTTGAGTGGTTAAGTGGTTGAGTGGTTGAGTGGTTGAGTGGTTGAGTAGTTGAGTGGTTGAGTAGATGAGTGGTTGAGTAGTTGAGTGGTTGAGTGGTGAGTAGTGTTTAAACAAAAAAATAGTAAAATTTAATCAATAAATTAATATGGAAATATCATCAAACGGCAAGCAGAATCATTATAAAGTAATTATAATCGGATCAGGTCCGGCGGGATTAACAGCTGCTCTGTATTCCGGAAGAGCCAATCTCAACCCTTTAATATTCGAAGGACATCAGCCGGGCGGACAACTGACAATTACAACTGAAGTTGAAAATTACCCGGGCTTCGAACATGGAATTCAGGGACCAGAGCTGATGGACATTATGAGGAAACAGGCGTATCGATTCGGAGCTAAATCAGTTTTCAGAAACATTATTAAAGTTGACTTTTCTAAAAGACCATTTAAGCTTTGCGATGAAGAAGACAAAGAATATACCGCTGATACTGTGATTATTTCCACCGGAGCATCTGCAAAATGGCTTGGACTGGAGTCAGAAAAAATTTTCATGGGTTACGGCGTATCTTCCTGTGCAACATGTGACGGATTTTTCTTCAGAGGCATGAAAGTTGTAGTTGTCGGAGGAGGAGATACGGCAATGGAAGAAGCTAACTATCTTACAAGACACGCCAGTGAAGTCATATTAATTCACAGAAGAGAGGAATTCAGAGCTTCGAAAATCATGCTTGACAGAGCCAGGGAAAATCCAAAAATAAAATTTGTACTCAATACAGTTGTCGAGGAAATCCTTGGTAATATTTCCGATGAAAGAAAAACAGTAACCGGTGTCAGAGTAAAAAACCTTAAAACTAATGAAGTATATGAAATACCATGCTCGGGTTTTTTTACCGCCATAGGACATGAACCCAATTCAAAAATATTCAAAGGATTACTGGATATGGATGAAAACGGTTATCTGATTACAAAAAAATCAACAACAGAGACAAACATTGAGGGAGTCTTTGCATGCGGTGACGTTCAGGACAATTATTACAGGCAGGCAGTAACTGCAGCAGGAACAGGCTGCATGGCTGCTATTGATGCCGAAAGATATCTCGAGGTGAAAGAGTATGAAGAGCAATTAAGAATTAAGAATTAAGAATTAAGAATTAAGAATTAAGAATTAAGAAT
>CAYNTN010000084.1:0-20910 GCA_964399995.1 uncultured Ignavibacteriaceae bacterium | reverse complement strand
GAACTAAAAATCATTTTCATTTTTGGTTCTGGCTATGCCAGTTTAGGAATTAGGAATTAAGAATTCAATATTATTCTAACCATTTAACTTTTAACTTTCAACTTTTAACTTTCAACTTTTAACTTTCAACTTGATTGAAATAAGCACCGAATACAGGGTTTTATATGCGCACACTGATAAGATGGGTGTAGTTAACAATGTCAGATATTTTGAATACTTTGAAGCCGGGAGAAATAATTTTTTAAGAAAGCTGGGCTATCCCTATACTGAGCTCGAAAGGGAAAACATCGGGCTTCCGGTAATTGAAGCGTATGCTAAGTTTATTTCTTCAGCGAAATATGATGATGTAATCATAATAAGGACATTTCTTAAGCAGATTCCATCAGTAAGATTCCGGATTGATTATGAAATAGTCTGTAATGAGAAAACAATAGTTACAGGGCATACAATTCATTCATTTGTCAACATGGAGAAAATGAAACCGGTGAGACCTCCGGAAAAATTTATTGATATAATAAAGAAGAAAAGCAGGTTTATTTGAAAAATTATATACAACAAATCAGTTAGTTTTAAATGAATTATTACAGTAATTTTTATTTCGATGATGCATGGAAGTTAATTGAACTTGCATTGGAGGAGGATATTGGAAAGGGTGACATTACTTCTGATTTGTTGATTTCAAAAAATTCCGAATCTAAAGCAGAGCTTTTGGTGAAAGAAGACGGTATTATAGCAGGACTGGAAATTTTCAGACTGGTCTTTAGGATAATTGATAGAAAAATCAAAACACGGTTTTCAAAAAGAGACGGTGATAAGGTTAAGAGCGGGGAAGTCATAGGAATTATTTCGGGGAAAACGAAAGACTTATTGGCGGGTGAAAGAGTTGGATTGAATTTGATTCAAAGAATGAGCGGCATTGCTACTTTTACTGATTTTCTCATTAAGAAGCTGAATAATCCTGACATCAGAATAACTGACACCCGGAAAACTACTCCGAATCTCAGGATCTTTGAAAAATTAGCTGTAAGAATCGGAGGAGGTGAGAATCACAGGTTTGGATTGTATGATATGGTTTTAATAAAAGACAATCATATTGAAGCAAACGGGGGAATAAGGAATACACTCTTGATTTTGAAGAAGAAAAGGAAACGCATCACAGAAAAAATTGAAATTGAGGTTAAAAATTTGAAAGAACTGGCTGTTGTAATTTCTGAAGGAAAGGGTTTAATAGACAGGGTAATGTTAGATAATTTTACATTAAAAAATGTTAAGGAAGCGATTAAACTTAACCGGGGATTATATGAACTTGAAGTATCGGGAGGAGTAAATGAAAGCAATATAAATCTATACAGTAAAATAAAAGGTGTAGATTATATATCAATTGGCTCACTCACTCACTCTGTAAATTCATTGGACATATCATTGAATTTTATTACTTGACTATATTTGATTATAGTTTTACATTTGTAAAATTTTTTTTTAAAAAAGAAATTAAACCTTTAAATAATGAGAAAGCTTTCAGCGAATTTCAGCTTTATTCTTGCTTTAATTGTGTGCATATCCGTTATCGTAGCTTGCGGCGGGAAAAAGGAAACAGCCGGAGACAATACTACGAAGGAGGAAGTCAAAAAAGAACCAACAAAGACTGAAACATCAACATCAGCAGGGGGAAATCAATTATATTTTGTTGAGGAATACACGAAAGATGGACAGGAGGTTGGGAAGAGTGAAAAATTTTTCATTAAGAGCAAAGGAGGTTATATCACCGCCATGTTAAGAACTGCTCAACCTATTGGGGTTGGTTCTGTAGAGGTCAGGCTGGAGAGGGAATCTCTTGACGGGAGTGAAATCATAGATACAGTGCCTTATGATGTTTCACCTGACAAAAACTATTTTTACTTTGATAAAATTACCTTTTATAAATCCGGAGATTATAAAGTAACAGTTTTCAAAAAGGACGGAACTGTAATTTCAAGCGGTAAAGTCAGAATTGAGTTTGAATAAAAAAAAAGAAAGAAAGGAGTAATTAAATTGAAAAAAGCAAAATTTTTATTTGCATTGTTAGCTGTTGTTTTTGTATTTGCTTTTAAGGCAAATTCTTACGCGCAGCAGTATCCTGTATTATACTTCTGTGAACAATACGGATCTAACGGAGAAGTCGGTGTCAGCGACAGATTCACCGCAGGATATCTGACTGTAATGGTTAAGGCTGATGGTCCGTTAGGTTTAAGAGATTGTGCAATACAACTTGACAAGTATAGCTGCAGCACGGGTTCATTTTCGTATTACAAAAAATTTAAATACAGTGTTGATCCTGATATGAAGTATGTCTATTTTGAAAAAAATGAAGAAAGTGATATGAACTTCGCCGATCCGGGGATATACAGGGTATTTCTTCTAGATCATAATGACAGGACTGTAGCCAGCGGTCTGGTTGAAATCATTCCCTAAAATTTAAAAAAATTTAAATAAAGAAAAATATGAAAAAAAAATTTAAATTTTTCATTTTCGGTATGCTTACTTTTAGTTATTTAAGCATCAGCAGCATTTGCAATTCACAAACGCTTCAGTTTTGTGAAGATGTCAGCAAAGACGGCGAACCAATAAGCGCAAGCTCTGTTTTTAACATAGGAACAGAAGGCGGATATTTAAAATGTCTGACAAAGCTTCCTTATCGGGTAGGCACATACAGCGTTAGTTATGAAATTTATAGAATTGATGCTGACGGGTATGAAAGTTATGACAATACTATTTATCAGGATGTAGATCCAAGCTGGACATGGTTTTGGAAAGATATAACATTTTATAAAGCAGGCAGCTTTAACATTTTAGTTTACGACAGTGATAAAAATTTTTTAGCTTCGGCTCAGATTAGAATACAGTATTATTAAAATAAGAAACATATATCATAGGGAGGTTATTCCGAATTCCGGAATAACCTTTTTTATTTGAATTGTATGCTTGAAAAAATAAAAAGTCTTTCAAAAGATACTTTAATCTACGGTACCAATACAATCATAGGAAGATTTCTGAATTTTTTTCTTATCCCATTCTATACGCATAAATTTCTTCCCGCTGAATACGGAATTGTTGCAGTACTGTATTCCTACATAGCAATGTTGAACGTATTTTTTTCAATTGGTCTTGAATCGGGTTACATGAAATTTGCCTCGACTGGAGAGGTTGGAACAAAGAAACAAAACTTTTCCAATCCGTTCATCATAGTGTTTGTGAATTCATTGTTCCTTGCGGCTCTGATCTTCTCATTTGCACAGGAGCTTACCGGGATATTCCAGATAGAAGAGAAATACTCTTATCTTATAAGATATTCTGCATTGATACTTTTCTTCGATACAATTGTGCTTATCCCGTTTGCTTTCCTTCGTCTACATAATCAAGCGAGGTCCTTTGCAGGAATTAAGATTACAAATATTGTAATAAATGTAATAATGAATTTTGTTTTGATATCTTATTTTAATTTTGGCATTGAGGCTGTATTCATAAGTAACTTAATTTCTTCCGTTGTTACATTCTTAATGCTAATCCCCGTGTTATTAAAAAATGTTGATTTTACTTTTAATAAAGATCTTATTAAGGAATTGCTGCTATTCTCAATACCTTATATTCCGGCAGGAATCGCCGCAAATATTGTTCAGGTAATCAGCAGGCCTATTCTGAAATATCTTACAGATGATAAGACTGTGGGAATTTATCAGGCAAATTACAGGCTTGGAATTTTTATGATGCTCATTGTTTCGATGTTTGAATTTGCGTGGAGACCTTTTTTTCTTAATAATGCAAAAGATCCTGACGCAAAAAAAATCTTTTCGAAGGTCTTAACGGTATTTATTCTGGTATCTTCATTTATTTTTTTAATGCTTTCCGTATTCATTGAAGACATTGTAAAAATGAGTCTGCCGTTTGGATATAACCTGATTGGAAAAGCTTACTGGGCAGGTCTTAGCATCGTCCCTGTCATACTCTTCGCTTACCTGCTTAACGGAATTTATGTTAACTTCATGGCGGGAATTTATATTGAAAAGAAGACAAAATATCTTCCGATTATCACCGGAGCAGGCGCCGCTGCAAATATCATTTTTAATTTTATTTTAATACCGGAATTTTCTTACATGGGAGCAGCAATAGCTACATTGATAAGTTATCTTGTCATGATGCTGGGCAATTACTATGTTTCAAATAAGTATTACAGAATAGACTATGAGTATTCAAAGATAGGTTTGATATTTCTTTCACTTGGAATTACTACCGTGCTGTATTATTTTTTAACAGGTACTTTCGAAGTTCAATGGTATTTGAAGATTCTGTTCCCGATACTGTTTATAGCTTTGATCTTATTTCTTAAAATCTTGAACCTTTCTTCACTAAGCAATGTGTTGCGGCTCGGGAAAGATAAATAAATATTCATTTTATCAGACGAAAGTAATACAGAGAGCTGAGATTCTCATCATAAATGATCTCACCTTCGGATGAAACAATCACTCCGATTATACCGGTTTCGTTTTTTGTTTTAAGATATTCTTCAGCGCCAAGTATGAATAACACTTTTGATAATACTACCGATTCCTCGGATGTCTCTGCAATTGCAGTTGCGCTTTGAGATTTCATTACCGGATATCCCGTCTCAGGATCAAAAATATGATGATATCTTTTTCCGTCAATGATCACGTATCTTTCGTAATCACCGCTTGTACCCACAGCAAGCCCGGATACATCAAGGCTGGCTATTATATTTTTTTCATTCCTTGGATCCTTTATGCCAATGCTCCATTTTTTATATTGATCCTTTGTTCCGCTCGCAAAAATGTCCCCACCGGCATTTACAAAAAAATCTTTCATCCCATGCTTTCTCATTACTTCAGTCGCTCGGTCAACTGCATAGCCTTTTGCAATCCCGCCTAGATCGATCTTCATTCCTTTCTTTTGAAGAAATACCGACGTATCGAGCGGGTTCAGTAAAATCAATTTATAATCAACTAGCTTAATTAATGAATCTATGATACTTTGATCCGGCAGGGAAGTGAGCTTAATATCTGAGCTGAATCCCCACAGTTCGCTGATGGGTCCTATTGTAATATCGAATATCCCGTCATATTTATTTGAATATGCGATTGATCTTTCAATGATCGAATAAAGCTCCGGGCTGACTTTTACAGGTGATATTCCTGCATTTTGATTGACCAGTGAAGCCTCCGTGGTGTCGATCTGAATGCTCATTAATCCCTGTATCCGTTCAATTTCCTTAAATGCAAAGTACATCGCCTTTTTCATTGAGTCAATGTTTTCATGAATGGCTGTAATGTCTATCTGTGTTCCAAGAAGATATTTAGTGGTGTTTACTTCATATTTCGGAAGTTGCGCGTGCGAGTCAGTATAAGTAAGAAAAAAAAATATAAGGAGGGAAATAATTTTCGATACATGAATTAACATTTTGTTATTATTCACAGAGTATCAGTATCTCGTTTGGAATGCAAACAATGCTTTCTCCGGCGTATCCTATGCTTCCGGAATTAACGCATGTCTTGTGTTTACAGGATGAATTAATAACTTCAGCTTCAGTATTTTTTAACCTCAATATTAAATTGCCTTTTGAACCGTTTATAATAAGATCTGAATTTCCCGTTCCGGATTCGAGCGTTTTAATCAAAATGTTTTTATGAAAAACAAGAAACTTCTTCGCTCTAGATCTGCTTTCTGATAAACTAAATCTCAGCCGTACAGGATCATAAAGCTTATCCGGAAGCGACAGAGACTGAGCAATATTCCTTATGTCTTTTGTTAGATCGTCATTCCCTGTTTTATAATTGATCAGCTTCCCGTTATTTACAAATACAATGTCACCCGTCATCTCACCGTTTAGCTTATATTCGGAATATTTTATAATGCCTTCATCAAATGAATTTCTCCTGAAAAACTCCTGTGAGATCCTCAGCGCTTCTGAGGGTTTATCAGTAATTATCTCAAAAGAAAAATTACGGTGTATGTTACCATTTTTTGCAAACAGATTATTTATACTGATTCCCGAAGCCGCCGCAAATGTAGCAGATGAAATTACCAGTGTACTTTTTTTCAAAAACTCTCTTCTTTTCATTTTCAAATTAATTAATTATTTATTTATTTATTTGAATATTCTTACAGATGATAACGGATTCCTATATTAAAGATTAAAGCATAAAGATTAAGCAGACCGCTGTGCCAGTCGGGAGAATCATAATGTCTTTTATAATATCCTAAAGTTCCTAACAGCTGTATGTTCTCATTCGATATAAAAAATCCTTTCTTTCCGTTAAGTGTGAAATTAAAATTTATTACATTTGAATATCCGGAATTTATCTGTCCGTCAACTCCCATGTATTCCGGCAGAGTCAAATAATATGGCTGAAAGAAAAAAGCAGCTGTCTGAAAATACTGTCTGTATTCTACCGAGCCACTAAACGTTTCAGAAAAATTCTTACTTAAAATGGCATATGCAGTACTGGAATTAATGTCCCATGAATCCCAGTAATATCTGTATCCGGGCTGCAATGTTATCTCGTCAGTTATGCCAATATTGCTTCTTATTCCAACAGCTCTTCTGATCCGGGTATCCGGGTACACAGGCTCATAAGTAATAAATGCCTTCTTCTGATCGTTATAGATTCTGACTATCTGATATCCGACAAGCTGATATCCGCTTACATCAATATATGAAGCATCAACCTGAGCAATAACATTCTTTCCGAGTATCTGGGAAAATGCTGCATTGAATGCATACGTGTTTCTGTCCTTTGTCCACGTCCGGTTTTCAGGAAATATCTTATCAAAACTTAAAGTAGCTCCTAAAGTGAGATATGTATTCTGCTGAGCGAACGGATAAGTCAAAGAGCCTAAGATTGTTTTAGATGAATAATCATGCTCAATGCTGTAAATCCCGTTAACATAAAAGCTTCCATCGTATATTTTCTGAGTTACTCCTAAACCTATTTCATGTCTCCATTCTTCAGGTGTTTCATCTTTGCCCCCGTAAGTTCTGTCAGTTGCAGATGTAATGCCATCAACTTCAAACAGGCTTTGCATCGATGCAGCGCTTATTATATCAGTTAGATAAGTCGCGGAGACACTTGTATTGTTAGAAAGTTTTTTTGAATAGTTAATAGATGGGTAAATCACGGTAACGCCGAAATTATCAAAGTAAGTGTTGATCCTTGCCTGAAGTTCATCTTCAGGAATATCCTGTGCCTTTGCATTAACTGCAAACAGCAGAGCTACGCAAATCAAAGAAATATAAAAATATTTTCTATCCACAACCGCATCCGCCGCTTTTTGCACCATCAGCTCCCTGTGTGCCTTCCCTGATATATAAATAATGATTTTGCACACCTTTCTCAATAGCATTTTCATCGAATATCATGTTCGGATCTGAAAGTCTTTCCCTGTCAATTGGCTTTACAACGGCGCAGCCGGAGAGATAAATTGCAGAAGTCGATATTATCAAAAACAAAATTTTGTGCATATTTGGATACAAGATAAATTTTTAAATCTATTTTTCCTCTTCCTGATCCCATAACTGATCATGGCACTGATAACATGACTGAGTATATATAAACCTTCCGTTTAATGTCTGTACTCCGCCAGTAAGATCCTGCCCATGGCATTCGTTACATCCTTCAGCTTCATTTTCTCCCGGCTTATGAAGGAATATTCCGTGTAAAATTGTATGATCAGAAGGGACGTCAGGCTTGGATTGATTTGATACTAAAGAGTCGCATCCGAAATAATAAAGCAGGGAACTTATGATGGCTATTAATAGAATATAATACCGGATCATGAAGTAATTAATTGAGTGGATAAACTTATGCAGAAAATTGTTTATTCACAATTAACAAATTCTATCCAATGGATCCTAATTGTACGTTAGCAGTCAGTCATCTAAAAAAAATCAACCGACTCAAAATTTTCTATTGACACTATTATATTATTATGCCATATTGATATATGGATAAACTAACTACTAAACAGCAAAGGATCCTGAACTTCATTGAGAAGCACAGGATCGAACAGACTTACCCTCCTACTTTAAAAGAAATCGGAGAGAAATTTAAGATCACTATCGGTACTGTTCAGGATCACATCTACGCTTTACAAAAGAAAGGTTATCTTGAACGGAAGAAAGACATTGCCCGCGGATTTAAAGTTATCAAATCAGATGAAGAGAAGACATTTGAGAAAATGAAGTCAGATGTGAACTTGATTCCTTTATATGGTAATGTAGCAGCCGGGGAACCGATTTTTGCAAGCGATAACATACAGGGCTATGTCACGATGGAAAAAAATCCAAAGGGACATCAGATACACTTTGCTTTGAAAGTAAAAGGCGACAGCATGATTGATTCTGGTATATATGATGGCGATATCGTAGTTGTCAGGAAACAGGATACGGCAGAAGATGGTGAGATTGTAATTGCACTTCTCGATGATGAAGCTACAGTCAAGACTTTACGCAATAAAAGAATAAAAGCATATCTCGAAGCTTCGAATTCAAAGTATAAAGCAATAATGAATAAGCCGTTTCAGATAATAGGGAAGGTGATTGAGCTTAGAAGAGAGTATAGTCCCGTGAGGTAAAGTTTATTATTTGTAGTCTGTTGTTTTATAATCTCTCACAAGAGTTTCCAAAGGGATGTTGAGTTTTTCATTTAAAGAGCGAATCATAGCTAATGACAATTACCTTTTCTTATTCAGAATTTCAGAAACTCTTCTTTTATAACCTAAATACTCAGACAAATCACTTTGTACTAATCCAAGGGATTCCATCTTTAATTTGATTGCTTCAATAGGATCAGGCAGGTCTATCTTAAATTTTTCTTCTTCATACTTTTCGATTAAAATAGAAAGGACTTCCAGCTCGTCTGCTTCTTTCGAATTCGGTCGTATATTCTTCTGCATCAGATTGTACACTCTTTCCAATGCGCTTTCATATTGCTTTTTTGTCTTAATTGGTTTTAACATATCTTAATTTTTCTATATTTATTTTATCATAATCGGAATGAGTGCCAATCCAAATTACAAACAATATTTTCAAATTGTATTCTATATCAGCAATTAATCTGTAATTATTGCCTTTGATATTAAAGACTACGCGTTTATTGTTAATCACTGATGCACTCCTAAATTGTTGTTTCCATTCTTACCTTATCCCAACTCTATCAAATATAAAATCAATATTCTTCTTCGACTTGTCATAATTAAATATCTCACCTAATTCTTTTTCGGATAAATACTTCATAGCTTCCTTATCTTCTTTAAGCAGCTTCAAAAAACTGATCTTCTCTTTCCAGCATTTCATCGCAACTGTCTGAACTATCTTGTACGCCTGCTCACGTTTCATTTTCTTTTCTATCAGTTTCAGTAAAACTGTCTGTGAAAATACCAGTCCGTTAGTCAGCTCTAAATTCTTTTTGATATTACTTTCATTTATAACAAGAGTATCAACTAATTTATTAAACTGATTCAGCATGTAGTCCATCAGAATTGTCGAGTCGGGAATAATGATCCTTTCAACTGAAGAATGGCTGATGTCTCTTTCATGCCATAGAGGAATATTTTCAAATGCAGCGAGTGCATTTCCTCTTATGACTCTAGCCATTCCGGAAAGCCGTTCACTCAGAATAGGATTTTTCTTATGCGGCATTGCAGATGATCCTTTTTGTCCTGAAGAAAAATATTCTTCAAGCTCAAGTGATTCAGTCTTTTGTAAATGACGTATCTCGGTTGTAAATTTTTCTATTGAAGAAGCAATGATCGCCAGTGCTGACATGTATTCAGCGTGCCTGTCTCTTTGCAAAATCTGTGTTGATATGTTAGTAGTCTTGAGTCCGAGTTTTTTACAGACGAATTTTTCTACTTCGGGAGAGATGTGTTCGTATGTTCCTACGGCTCCTGATATCTGACCAACTGAAATTACCTCAACAGCACTTTCCCATCTTTCAATATTACGGTTCATCTCATCAAACCAAAGCGCAAATTTCAGACCAAGTGTGATTGGTTCAGCGTGAACTCCGTGAGTCCTTCCTATCATTGTCAGATATTTATACTGCTTTGCTTTTTTGCAAAGAGATTGATTAACCGTAATTAAATCATTCAGAATAATTTCACCTGCCTGCTTCATTTGGACAGATAAAGCTGTATCTAAAACATCTGAACTTGTCATTCCGAGATGGATGAATCTTGAATCCAGACCGACATACTCACCGACATTTGTAAGAAAAGCAATTACATCATGCTTAACTTCCTCTTCGATCTTCAGAATTTTTTCAACATTAAACTTTGCTTTCTTTTTGATATTCAGAAGAGATTTTACGGGAACCAATCCCAATTTTGCCTGTGCTTCAGTTGCAAGAATTTCTATCTCAAGCCATATTTTAAATTTATTTTCGTCTGACCAAATGGAGGACATTTCTTTTCTGGAGTAACGGGGAATCATTTGATTTTAGAGTTATGATTTTAGATTTAAGATTGCAGGTTAAATATTTAAACAATAATATCGGAATTTACTGTTTAGATTTTATTTTTGTAATGACAAGGGTGATGTCATCATTTTGCTCTGCGTTTCCTCTGAAGTTATCAACAGAGTTTATGATTTCTTTTTGAATTAAAGAACAGGAGTGCTGACGGTTAATGTCAATAATTTCAATGATTTTATCTGTACCGAACTCTTCGCGGTTTTTATTCATTGCTTCCGTAAGACCGTCAGAATAAAAAACAAATACATTATCATTGGCGATATTAATTTCGGTTTCTTCAAGATGTTCATCAAAATATTTTGCGCTTTCAAGCCCGAGCCCCATCCCTTTATTCTTCAGCAGGTGTAATTTCCCGTTCACAGAATATATCACAGGGTTGTGACCGGCTCTGCAGATTTTCACAGTCATTTTTTCGAGATCAAATAAAGCCACAATTGTTGTTATAAAAGATCTTTTATCGATTTTATTGTGAATCTGCTTATTCACTTCTATCAGAATATCCTTTGGAGTTTTGAATATGCTTGCGGCAAACTGTATCATTGCCTGAACCTTGGACATATAAAGAGCAGCCGGAATTCCTTTACCCGACACATCTGCAACAATCACAAGCATCTTAGTCTCGCTTAGCTTAATGACATCATAAAAATCACCTCCGATTATTTTAGCAGGGTTATAAAAACCCGAGACCTCAATTCCGTCAATGCTGTTGATAGACTGAGGCAAAAGCCCCATCTGAATTTTTCTTGCAATATGCAGCTCTTCTTCGATTTTTTGCTTCGAAATTTTCTCTTTCTGAAGACGTGAATTTTCAAAGGCAATAGCAGCCTGTGAAGCAAGAGTCTTCAAGAGGTCAATATCCTCTTCAGAATAAGATTTACCCGAAGGCTTCTCGCCGAAATTCATTGTTCCGATTAAATTATCCTTGATGAAAATAGGGATCAAAAGTGCAAAATTTTCTTTCCTTATAATTTCCTTATACTCTTCAGGTAATCGTAATTCCTGAAGATATAATGCATTGATAACTTTAGGCTCCTTATTATTCACGAACAAAGAGCTGAATGCTTCATCAAAGTTTTTTTCTTTGTGAATTACTTTCTGATTTGCTTCTGTGAACTGATATTCAGTCTGAAGTATTTTGTTATAATCATCGTCTTTAAACCATACATTAAGATGGTCAATTCCCATTGTATCCTTTACGGAATTTCCTATTTTTTCAATTATCTGTCTGATGTTATCAAGGTATGGAAGATCTTCGGAAAACTCTAAAAGTGATTTTCGATAATTGTATCTTTCTCTGTAAAACTGTTTATCTACAAACTCCTTTGCTTTCTTATTTACGAAATCAAAACTGAAGGTCACAATAATAATAAGCGCTACTGTCAGTAACTGCTTATTCTCCGGCATAAACTGGCTCAATATTGAATTCAGCATCAGCACCAGCAATAAATAAATGCCGATTATGAAAGCTGTGATTATGCCAAAAACCAAGCCTTTTTTCACAATAAATTCAGTATCTAATATTCTGTATTTAAAAATTGAAAAGCCGATTGATATTGGAAAAAACAATACTAATGAAACCGGTAAAAATATCCACGGTTGAACCAGGAAATTCGGAGTCTTCATGAATAATCCGATCAGCAGAGAATATAGCAATCCAATGCCGCCGATGATAAATCCGTAAAGAATAGCTTTTAAAGGTTTTCTGAGATTTTTGTCTTTGATCTTAAAATAAGATCTGATGAAAAAGTAAATCCCGACACATATGCATAGTATCGCGAGTACAAATCCAATAGTGTATTGTATGGAAGATGCTTCATCTCTAAAAGTAATTCTCAGCAGAACCAGCACAAGTGTTATACAATAAAAAATAACGAGAAATGGCTTTCTGTATTTAAATTCAATTTTAATCGGATATGTAATGCTGAAATGAACAAAGAAGCAATAGAACAGTGAGCCGAAAATTATGTTGAAAAATGTTAAAACATTAAATATAGTAAAAGATTTTCCAATCTGCGTGAACAGCAATGACGCGGAGCATCCGAGTAAAAAGAATAATTGAGACGTAAATTCTTTCGGTTTTGAATAACCCACAAGAAAACCTATTATTAGAAATCCGAAACCAAGAAGTGAAAAGATCAGGAATAATATGTTAAAGAATTTAATAACTTTAAGATTTACTTTAAGAATTTGATTATCCCGTATAATAGTGTACTCGACTGTTTCGTTATTTTCAAAACTATTCAGGATATCCTGTGCATCATTTATCGTCTGAAATTTTGTTCCGTTTATTGCGATGAGAATATCTCCGTTCTTAATACCTGCTTTATCCGAAACACCTCCGGGCAAAACTTCTACAATAAACAGTCCTTCATTTAATTTTTTCCCTTCAAGTTCCGATATCCACAGACAATCATCTGAAGTCATTCTGTCAGTGAACATTGTCCTTATGAAAACAATTGATGAAAAAATAAGGCAATATAGTACAAAAAACGTGAATACTATTCTTAAAGTACCGTCCGAATATTTACTGAGGAATTTCACCAATTTATAGTTTAAATTTATTTTTTTTACGATTAAACAATTCTTTATGTTGCTAAATTAAGATTCTTAAATATCATATCCTATTGAAAAATAAAAATTATATGGACCGAAAATGAAAGAATCCTCCGTTAATCCTTTTTTAATGATAAAGCTTTTTCCAACAGCAAAATTTGCCTGGCCTACAGGAGTATCAAATGCAACGGCTAAACCAAGTCCGTGCCTTAGATCTCTGAATCTCACATCTTCGGTGATCTGCCACACATTTCCCAAATCATACCTGAAGCTAAAATAAGTATCAAAAAATATTTTGTAAGGAAATAGATATCTGTATTCCAATGAAGCCAGTAATATCTGTCTGCCCCGTAATTCGTCATCATACATTCCGTAAAAAGATTTCTCACCTCCTAAAGAAAACTGCTCGGTGAGCGGTGTGGTATTGTCACCGAATCCGAAGGTAAACCTTGGCCTGATTGTCTGTGAATTAATAGGAGTAAAATACTGATCATAATTAAAAAATAATTTGGTAAAACTTAATTCTCCCGGTAAAGTATTTGTTGCAGTTTCATAATAAAAATTAATGAGTGCTCCTTGAGTTGGAAAAGGAAGCTTGTCTTCAGTATCAAAAGTGCCTCCGAATTTTAGTTTTATTACTCTAAGTTCTTCAGTAAGATTTCTGCTATCATAAATATTCTCTATTTCCTGGTTTTCAAAAAAAAACTGTCCGTAAATTGTTCCGAATCTTTGCAGCTGTGTTCCAAATAAAAAGCTCATCCCGTATTTTATATCGCTGTACTCCCCAGTCTGGAAAACTTCAAATTCATTGTCTGTAGAGTCAACTATTTGAAGATACCTGTAAATATCTCTGAATTTATAATATACATTGTAGTTATATGTAAGAGGAAGGCTGAAAAACTGATTTGACTGCAAATCAAACTGATAGACACCGATTCTTGCTCCTCCTGCAGCTAATAATCCCGTTTCAATTGCAGTTCCGAAAATATTTTCATCTCTCAGATCTAAAAGCAGCTGCAGCTTCCGTTCATTATCTGCTCTTAGCGATAGTCTGAGAGCAACCGTATTTTTTTCAATCAGATTAATTTTTAAATCCGGCAGATACATATTCTTATTATATATATAATCGAAACTTACCTGCTGAAACAAGTTTGTGCTCATTACATTTTTTATGCTTTCATCCATATTCTTCTTTTTTACAGGGCTTTTAACATCTACATTCAGTTCACGCATTATTACATTATCATTGGTTACTTTATTGCCGGATATTTCAATTTTATTTAAAACCCCTTTTGTAAATGAAATTTCCAGTGTATTGGATGAATAATTAAAATAAAATTTTTCAATGTCTATCAAAGAATACGAATTACGCCTGAGAACACCAAGCAGTTCATCATAAAATTTAATACAATCATATAAATTAACTGTTTTGTTAATATTTGCTTTTTCATAAACCTGAATAATGCTGTCGAGAGGAAGTATTGAGTTGTTAATCACAATTCTTTCTAAAACAGGATTAGCAATCAGATTGTAGTCGATGCTTGCCGAAGTTCCTCTTCTGGTTATCACCGCATATACATCTTTATAATTTCCAGTCTTATAAATCATCTTCAGATTTTTTTCAATGGACGTATATTTCTCAAAATGATCATCGGATAAATAGTTTATTGTATCGAAAAGTATTTTATCAAAGATTTTCGAAGTAATATTTATCTCAGGGTTTGTAATAAAATTATTGAAATATTTTGATTCCGATAATTCGAGAGAATCTGTTCTGGATTTTATTAATTCCATTAATTCAGAGGCTTTGTCTTCTCCCTTTGATATAAGATAGCTGATTTTTGAATAATCAACAGAGGAATGATTTTTTAAATCAGGCGTGATTACAATGTTGGCATCTTTCAGCTGAAGGTCATTTAGCTGAGCCATTGTGATTGAAAGTATCTGGTCGGCAGTATTTATGGGATCCTCTAATTCTTTTTCTGACCTCAGATTACTGGTTGAATTAACAACTATTGTGAAGTCTGCTCCGAGTTTCTTTGCTACATCATTCGGAATGTTAGCTGATAATCCTCCATCGACGAGATTCTTACCATCAATATTTATCGGAGTATATAACAATGGAAATGTAAGTGAAGCTTTTATGGATTCGCTTAAATTTCCTTTTTGCAAAACCACCTTTTTGCCGTTGTCCAGATTTGTCGCAACAGCAGCAAAAGGGATTTTAAGATCGGAAAAATCTTTCTTCGGATGATATCGCGAATTTAATATATAGGAATTTATTTTCTCACTCAGATAAAGACCGTTGGAAAAAGCGGAAGGAATTAAAATGGGTTTAATCCCGTCTAAAGGAATAGTAAGCAAGCTTCTGTCCTGAAGCTTTTTCTGTTCAAGAAAAAGCGAAGTTCTCTGGTATTTATTGGTTAGGCTTAAAGCTCGGCTCCAGTCAAATTTTTGCAGTATTCTTTCAATTTCAGTCATTGTATATCCTGATGTATATAGCCCTCCGAGCAATGCACCTATACTGGTGCCGACAACCATATCAATTTTAATGTCATTTTTTTCAAGTTCTTTGATTACTCCTAATTGTGCAATCCCTCTTGCGCCGCCGCCGCTTAAAACCAATGCAATTTTTTTGTTTGAGTAATATCTGGGAAATACGTTGAACCTATTGGTATCTAAATTGCTTTTACTGAAAAGATTTAGTTTAATAGTATCCCGGATTACATCTGATGAGTCCTGACTATGTGAGTATGGAGCTGCAAGTAAAAAAAATGAGATAAGAAATACAATATTTTTCAGGCAGTGCTTCAATATAATTATTTTGTATTTTAATATTCCTCGGCTGTCTTGAGGTACTTCCTGTTCCTGTAACCGATTAAGTATATTAATAATCCTGTAATTAATCCCGGATACATTGGCTCAAGAGAAAACGGATAGAAAGGTACACCGTTGATTTTGTTTAAATTTCCTGCTATAAATGATATCAGCGAAACTGAAAATGATCCAACCATTGCTGCAAAGATATATTTGGAATGAACCTGAAGCTTTTGAAAATAGCAGCTGACAACACTTATTAATAATGCCGGGATTATCATAGTTCCAACTGTATACCAAATATCCACGACAGATGGAATTAACAACGCAACTAAAAAGGCAAAAGCTGCACTGACTACCAGGCCGCTTTTACTGTATAGATAATTCTCCTGCTCTTCATTTTTAATTCTTGATACTATGTCTCTCCCGAAAGTAGTTGCCGAAATAAAAATATAAGAATGAAGCGACGACATTATAGTAGCTAATAATCCGATAACGAAAATTCCTTTGGCAACAGAGGGTAATACTTTATTTGCTAAAAGAGGTATAGTATGTATCGGTTCTTTAATTTCGTCCAGGAAAAAAGCTTTGGAATACAGACCCGCTGTAGTGGTCATTAAATCAAAAATAAACCAGAATATTAAAGAAATTAAAACTCCTTTTTTGGGGATCTTCTTGTTTTTTGCGGCATAGCATCTTTGATAGAATACGGGATCAATTAACGCCCACGAACCGATAAAAAACCAGGCAAAGAAATAATCAAGTTTTATTCCACCGGGGATGCTTAGATATTCTTTTGGCAGTCTTGCCTGTAAAAATTCAAAGCCACCGAATGCTTTAAAGCAAAAAGGTATTATAATACCAAAGCCAAGAAACATTATGCCAAATTCAAAAATATTTACTCTTACATCCGACCGGAAACCTCCTTTTACAAGATATATTACAGAAACTATTAAGGAAATTAACATTGAAAAAATTAGTTTAAATCCAAAAATCCACTGTACTAATATTCCAATCATAAAAAGATAAGGGGCAGGAGTTGATAGAAAAAAAATTAAAATTCCTCCGAAGACACTGACTTTTTTTCCGTAAACTTCAAACAATTTATCCGGAATCGTGAATAAATGGGATTTGCGTATTTTATCTGCCAGGAAGAAAGCAAATATTGCTATGAAGAAATAGAAAGGAAAAGCATACAACAACCAGCCGGAAATTCCAAATTTGGAAGTGAATTCTCCAATTCCTAATACACCTCCGTAAAATGATGACACCAAAGTTGCTATAAATGCAGGAAGTGTCAGGGTTCTTCCGGCTATTAAATAATCTTTAACCGTGTTATCCGATTTTTTTGTTCTAAAACCAACAATAAGTATAGCAGCAAAATAGCCGAGTATTATTAGGTAGTCATTTGTTGATAACGAAATTTTAGGTAATTCCATCTATTTAATAAAGTGCTTTCTGAATAACAAAATGTTTCCTGATTTGAATCTGATTGAAACTTTGTCTGAAATGGATTTATTCAGAGTCCCTTCCCGCACTCCGAATTCCAGTTTTTGATTATTTAAACAGTACTGTAAACCTTTTGTGTAAATGTTTTTTGCTTTCGGGAGTGCAAGAAGAGAAATAATTTCGTCAGGCTTATATTTAAATGTTGTAATTTTATCTATAAAAAAAATCTCAAACTCATCAGTAATAATTTTTATGTCAAGTTTTTTATAATATCTTTTTAAGATACTGAAATTATTCAAAGTATGATCCGGTCTCATGCTTGTTGCTCCGAATACCATGATTACTTTTTTATTTGATTTCAGACAGTGAATGAGACATTTTTCAAAATCAGTTTTATTCTGATCCTTAACCTTCTTTATGAGTAAATTGTTGTTTTTAAAAAAGTTAAACGTTTCTTTCTCTATTGAATCCAGATCTCCGATGATAATATCCGGATGAATGCCTGCTTTTTTTAAATAATTTGCCCCTCCGTCTGCTGCTATAATGTAATTTATTTTTCCTTTCAGAAACTTGCCGGTAATTTTTTTATCCGGAATTTCCCCATTTAGAAAAATTAAAGTCTGCATTATTAGTTCTGCAATATTGGAATTATTATTATAAAATTATAGATAAAATTTTGTTTAATCCTGAAATTTGATAGATTTGATAATGTTTCATTCTTATAAAGTGTTTACTTTTCATCTTAAGTTGACCAAAACATAATAAATTAAGATAAAACAGTATAGATTATTCATTTGAAAACCTAAGATAGAAAAAGTATTTTTGCTTTTAATAATTATACAAAATAAATATATGAATTTTAATTTGGAGGATCCTGAACTCAAAGAAACAAGGCAGGGGTTTGCAGATGCATTAGTAGATGCAGGGAAGGAAAATAGTAACATAGTAGTATTGGGCGGTGATGTAAGCGGATCCGTGAAAACAAACCTTTTCAGAGATGCATATCCGGACAGGTTTATATCAGTCGGTGTAGCAGAGCAGGACATGATGGGGACGGCTGCCGGGCTTGCTCTTGCAGGGAAAATTCCTGTTGCCTCCGCTTACGGTGAGTTTGCTGCCGGACGTCCTTTTGATCAGATCAGACAATCGATCGCTTACAGTGAAATGAATGTTAAAATTTGCGCATCTCACTGCGGCATAACTGTAGGTCCTGACGGCGCAACACATCAGTCGTTTGAAGATGTAGCTTTAATGAGGGTCCTGCCGAATATGAATGTATTGACTCCCTGTGATTACAATGAAACTTACAATGCGGTAAGGTTCGCTCTCGAAACAAAAGGTCCTTTTTATATAAGATTTTACAGAGAGAAATCTCCCAACTTTACCGAAATTAACAAACCTTTTGAACTTGAAAAAGCGGACATTCTGGTTGACGGTAAAGATGTTACTCTTATTGCCAGCGGGCTTATTGTATGGGAAGCAATTGTCGCTTCAAAGATGCTTTCGGATGAAGGTATAAGCGCAAGAGTTGTCAACGTTCATACGGTAAAACCAATCGATAAAGATACAATTATCAAATGTGCAAAAGAAACCGGGCTTGTAATTACATGCGAAGACCATCAGTGGCAATGCGGATTGTTCGGGGCGGTAGCAGAAGTGCTTTCATTATATTATCCAACCCAAATGGATTACATTGCTATTGACGATACATTCGGTGAAAGCGGTATCATCGCCTCCGAGCTCATGAATAAATACAAAATCGACAGGGAAGCCATTTATAAAAAAGTTAAGAAACATTTAAAAAAATAAAAGCGTATTGCGTAAAAAAGTTGAATTAAATCATGAAAACTGAAAATATATTAAGTGAAATCAATGTCCATAACACAATAAATTTAAATTCATTAATGGGTAAAAAAATATTTTTAAGCTTACTGATACTTCTGATTCTTACATGCGGAATTGTCATAGGTAAATTTTTCTTTAAGGGTCAAAATCAGGATAATTTAAATCAGACGGTTATTCCTGTACAGAATACTTTGCAGGAAAACAATAATAGCATTTCGGAAACAAGGGAGACTGCAATTACAAGAACAGTTAGGAAAGTTTCTCCGTCTGTAGTTGGCATCAATGTAGAAGAAGTGAGAGAAGTGCAGGATCCTTTTTCTATGTTTAATAATGATCCTTTCTTTAAACAGTTTTTTAATTACCGCGGACCCCAGACACAGGTTGTGAAAGAACTCGGTTCAGGATTTATTATTTCGAGCGACGGATACATACTTACAAATGACCATGTCGCGGGAAATGCAACAAAAATTTCAGTAACACTGACTAACGGTGAAACCATTGAAGCAAAACTAATCGGCTCGGACAGAAACAGTGATGTAGCACTTTTGAAAATTGAAAAGAACAATTTAGAATATGCCAAGTTGGGGAATTCGGATAATGTGATAATTGGCGAATGGGTGATCGCACTCGGGAATCCGTTTGGATTGTTTGAAATAAACGACAAACCGACTGTTACCGTAGGAGTTGTGAGCGCAACCGACATGAAAATTTCGGGCGAGGGTAACAGAGTTTACAAAGATATGATTCAGACTGATGCTTCCATCAATGCAGGGAATTCTGGGGGACCTCTTTTAAATGCTGACGGAGATGTGATTGGAATGAATACAATTATATATACAGGAAGCGCTTATAGCAGCGGGAGTATTGGAGTCGGCTTTGCGATTTCAATTAACCGTGTGAAGCAAATAATGGAAGAGATTAAAATAAACGGAAAAATAGAAAGGAACTTCAATGTTGGTTTCAGAATACAAGGCATTGACGAAAGAATCGCCAAGTATCTGAAGCTGGATAAAGCCGAAGGAGTAGTCGTTACAGAAGTCCTTAGAGGAAGCTTGTCAGATAATGCAGGCCTGAAACCTGAAGACGTTGTTATTGAAGCGAACGGAGAGAAGATCAGAAATGAGAGAGATTTGTTATTTATTATAAACGATTTAAGAACAGGGGATATGCTGAATATGAAAATTATCAGGAGCGGATCCGAGAAAGAAATTGAAATGAAACTTACTGCAGGATAACTTTAAACATCTATTTCAGAGAAAACAATCTTATATAAAAAAACAAACCCTGCCCGGACAGCCCGGCAGGGTTTGTTTAAACTTATCAGAATTTCTTATCGCTTAATGAAATTTCAATACAGGTTTTTCTTTCGGTTTCTCCTGAACAAGGATTTCATTTTCATTTTCTTTTAAATCCACTTTCATGTCAATGATATTGCTTTTGGATTTATCGCCCATTTTAACTGTACCGTTAAATTTAGAGCCGGTCTCAGTAGCTAATTCTTCAACTACAATATCTCCTTCCAGTGAACCCGATCGTTTTAGCTCAAGCTTATGAGCTTTTATATTTCCCTTTACATTACCATATATTATAACATCAACTGCATTAACATTTCCTTCGACTATTCCTTTTTCTCCGATAATAATTCCGCTTTCACCTCTCAAATTTCCGACGACATGTCCGTCAATTTTAGTAGTGGAAGGGGATGATAAATTACCTTCAAACTTAC
>CAYNTN010000083.1:10458-20922 GCA_964399995.1 uncultured Ignavibacteriaceae bacterium | reverse complement strand
TCGTCAATCGTGAATCGTGAATCGTCAATCGTGAATCGTGAATCGTCAATCGTGAGTTGTCAATCATAAATTAGCAATTATTCTCCTCCCTCTGTATTGAAGTAGTCTCAAAACATTGAATTACATTTATCGCAAAGACTCAAGGTATGGAGGTTTTTAACTTTTATTCTTAGAGACTTCGAGTCTTTGAGGTAAAGATATTTTTTTGCTGATTCTTTATCGTCAATTTTATCCAGCAGCGGCTTTACTTCTTCAATTAGCTCAAACAATATATCACCCGGTTTCATTGATGCATTTTCCTTTTTCATAACTTTCAACTTTTAACTTTCAACTTTTAACTTTTAACTTAAATTATTTTTTTCATGCAAATGCTAAGCTCTGCGCTGGCATACTGATCGTAATTAGGAATGATTTTATATCCGCTGCTTTGATAAAGCTTCACTGCCGCCAGTTGTTTTTTTCCGGTTTCAAGAATACACTCTGAAAAATTCAGTTCACCCGCCCACGATTCAAGTTCTTTTAGAATACTTTTAGAAATTCCATTTCCCCGAAATCCCGGTTTAACAAACATCCTTTTGATTTCAGCAGTGTTATCGGAATATTTTTTTAATGCGCCGCAGCCGGCCGGAATATCATCCGAATATGCAACAATTACATTTTGTATGTTCTCAATTTTATTATACTGAGCATAAAAAGGATGAGCATCACCGTCACTTTCGGCAAGCTCATCGTCGAGTAGTTTGGCAAGGGCAATGAAGTCGGGATTAGTAAAATTTGTCCGGATTAATTTTAGCATGTCAGATATTTTGAAGACACAAATTTATTTGAAATGTATTTCAATATAAATTTTTTCGGAGTTTTTAGATATGCATGATGCAGCTCCGTCAGGATCGTCATATCAATGACGTTTTAATATGTCGCTACTACGTAGCTGATAAAATATTTATTCACCCTTGCTATTAATATGACGTCCCTACGGGACTAACGACGTTATTAATCCTTTGCTATTAATATGTCGTCCCTAAGGGACTGACGGCGAGGAGAATTGGTTTGTTCCTCTGACACGTGCAGTTGACGGACTGTGAAACAGATCCTGCTTTTGAGATTGATTTAAAGACCTGGCATTCGACTTTAAAAAAACTAAACGAAGTATTTTCCGGTCTTCGTGATGCATTTAAAAATGCGACGGAAGAAAAGCTGCAGAGCTCGCCGTTTAAGGATTCAGATGATCCGTGGTATTCAGTGATTGCTAATATTAATATTCATAATGCATATCATATCGGATAGTTTATATAAGGAAACTGCAGGGATCGTGAGGGAAGAAATAACTCAAGAAAGTTAAATACCGATTGACTTTAGGCAATATTAAATAATGTTTTGAATTACTTCTTTATTTAATTTATTTTGATTTAAATTATTTTATGGAGATAATTTATGACAATAAAAGAAAAACTGCTAAAAGAAATTAATAAACTGCCTGAAAAAAGGATAAACGAAATCTATAAGCTTTTAAGTAAAGTTAAAAAAAACAAACAAAGAATCCGAAAGCTAAAGACTTATGAATTAGGTGGAAATTCGATAATATAGATATCCGAAAAGCAGCTTATGAAGAAAATTCTGATAGATACTAATGTATTAGTTTATTCAATTGATAAAAACTCGGTACACCACAAAAGTTCTTTTGATATTGTAAATAGCAATGACTATGATTTGTTTACAACTTCAAAAAAATATTTCTGAATTTCTAACAGTAACAACCCGCGAGATTCCATACTCACTGAATACAAATGAAATATTAGAATCAGTGAGATTCTATACTTCCAATTTTTCCATTTTGTATCCCGACAATTCTTCATTGGAAATATTTCTAGATCTAATTAAAAAGTATAGACCCAAGGGACACAAAATTCACGATCCTTTGTAAAGTTCTTTATCTCCAGTCCAAAGGAAACCTTTTATAAAGCTTGTTAATGCAACGAAATCTGTATCATCTACATCAATATCTGAAGCAATCTTCTCTGATTGTATCCAAATTTTATTTGGGATTATTTCTTCGTCAATAAAACTAATTTTTGTTAAGAGCCTGAATAATGATTCTTTTAGTTCAACCTCGGAAAGTTTTGAAATTCTTTTCAACCTATCCCAATGCTTATCTATTTCATATCGCATATAGCTGCAGCTATAAAATTCGAATATATTATTAGAATCAAAAATAATTTCCGCAATAGTTCCATTTGTGTTTAACAGTGCACTAAATATAATATTCGTATCGATTATAACTTTCACTTTATTAATCTGCTTCGATTCTTATTCCACCAACCTTTTTTGACATCTCTTGCTAATTTATCAACATCTTTTTGTTTCGCTTTCGATTTTGCAGTTGCTTCTTTATAACATAAGAAATCTATAAACTGCTGAAGTCCTTCAGTATTTACATAAGAAGGAAGTCTTATAATTACTTCTTTATTTGTGCGCTCTATATACATTTTAAAGTTTTATTTAAATATACTGAAAATAAATTTTTATTCTGATATAATTTAAATTATTTAAGATGTAAGTGAAGTACGGATAGAGTACAATGAGAACAAGTTTAACATTTTTTAATAATTATCAACTATGTAAATTCGTTTAATTGATATTTTTAATTTATAACAGAAGCAGCAACATGAAAAAAATATTATTACTTCTTCTATTTCTTTGTAATCCTCTTTACTCACAATCTCCTTTATATTTACAATCATCTGAAAATCAAATAGACTATTTCAAATCACATCTCAGTAGTTTAAAAGAAGAAAACGGAAATAGTATCTTAGACAATCCAATTGAACCTGACTCCCTTCTAATGACAGGTGAAGCGGCTAACGATTTTTTCGGATATTCAGTTTCTACTGCAGGCGATGTAAACGGAGACGGATATTCAGATGTAATTGTAGGAGCTTGGGCATTCGACTCATACTCTGGTCGAGGTCGAGTTTATATTTTTTACGGAGGTGTTTCAATGAATAATGTTGCAGATATAACTATAACAGGTGAAGTGGAGAATATACGATTCGGATATTCAGTTTCTACTGCAGGAGATGTAAACGGAGACGGATATTCAGATGTAATTGTCGGTGCTTATAATTATAGCTCTGGGATTGGAAAAGCATATATTTTTTACGGAGGTTCATCAATGAACAATATTGAAGACGTAACTTTGACAGGTGCAACGGTTGGTGAAAATAATTTCGGATATTCAGTTTGCACAGCAGGGGACGTAAACGGAGATAGTTACGATGATGTGATTGTTGGAGCATATACAAATAACAATGGAACAGGAAAAGCATATATTTTTTACGGAGGTTCATTAATGAATAATGTTGCAGATGTAACTATGACAGGTGAAGCAGAAATTAATTGGTTTGGTATATCAGTTTCCACAGCAGGAGATGTAAACGGAGATAGTTACGATGATGTGATTGTTGGAGCACATGGCTACAGCTCTAATATAGGAAGAGCTTATATTTTTTACGGAGGTTCATCAATGAACAATGTTGCAGATGTAACTATGACAGGTGAAGCAGTAAATAATTGGTTTGGATATTCAGTTTCCACAGCAGGAGATATAAACGGAGATAGTTACCATGATGTGATTGTTGGTGCATCAGGTTACAGCTCTGAGACAGGAAAAGCATATATTTTTTACGGAGGTTCATCAATGAACAATGTTGCAGATGCAACTATGACAGGTGAAGCAGGCGGTGATAGTTTCGGATATTCAGTTTGCACAGCAGGAGATGTAAACAGGGATAGTTACGATGATGTGATTGTTGGTGCGTTTTATTTTGAGAGTATAAAAGGAAGAGCATATATTTATTACGGGGGAGCAATTATGAATAATACAGCAGATATAATAATGACGGGAGAAACAACTGATAATCGATTCGGACATTCAGTTTCCACAGCAGGAGATGTCAACGGGGATGGAAAACCTGATATCATTGTTGGAGGTCATAGCTACAGTTCTTATACAGGAAGAGCTTACTTATATATTAATGTGATACAAAAACCTATGTTAATAAATCCTATCAATAATTCAATTAATAATCCTCTTACTATTAATTTCAAATGGAAAAAATTAAACACAGCTATATATTATATTTTATTTGTATCACCAGATTCTGCTTTCAATAATATCACCGTCAATGACACAATATCCGTTGATACTTCCAAGACAGTAAATGGATTACAGAAAGGCACAAAATATTTCTGGAGAGTTAAAGCTATTGATACATCGGGAGTTATGAATAATTCAGCGGTATGGAATTTCACAACTATCCCTCCGATAAAAATAACCTTGAAAGCTCTCATGGAAGGAATGTATTCCCCAACATTCAATCAACTTACAAGAAAAGATATAATTAAAGTTCATTTAAGAAATTCATCACCTCCCTATGAATTAGCAGATTATGCTGAAGGCACTATTGATTCACTTTCTTTTTCCGGTCTTTTTAATTTTAATAATTCTCTTTCCGGAACTTACTTTTTAGTTGTAAAGCATTTTAATTGTATTGAGACCTGGAGCAAATCAGGTGGTGAATCTTTGATTCCCGATGGTTCAATCTATAATTATGATTTTACAGCATCTAATACTCAAGCATACGGAAACAACTCAAAATTAAAAGGAAGTAAGTATTGTCTCTATAGTGGAGATATAAATCAGGATGGCTACATAACTTTATTTGATGTGATACCTATTTATAATGATGCTTCAAATTTTATTACAGGAAATTATTTAACAACAGATTTGACAGGTGATGGAATGGTTGATTTAACTGATGTGACGTTATGTTATAATAATTCAACAAGTTTTATAAGAATAAAAAGACCTTAATTTTTTTGAATAATAATGTAGACAGAATGAAAACGCTATTTGAGAATATGAAAAGAGATTATTCGGGTCCCTCTAATCATTATGAAAGTACATTTGAATATTACAACAGAAGTTCACGAAATGATATTGAAACTATCAGGACACTTTTGAATGAATGGTTTGATGCTTATCCATACAGTGAGAGAAAAGAATTAAAATCCAAATTTAAATCAAACTTTTCGTCGGCCTTTTTTGAGTTATTTATATATCAATTGTTTTTAAATCAGGGGTTTGAATTAATTCCACATCCTTCAATTGATAACACGAACAAGCATCCAGATTTTCTTATAAGAAAAGGTGAAATTGAATTTTATCTTGAAGCAATTGAATCTTCTGGTAGTTCAAAAATGAAAAAAGGATCACAAAATAAATTTAATCTTATTTATAGTGAAATTAATAAAATTAAGTCACCTAATTTTTTCATTGCTATAGAAGAATTTATACTACTACAGGATAAGCAGCCAAACATAAAGAGATTAAGAAAATATTTAGAGGAGGAGATAGCAAAATGTGATCCTGATGTCGAGACCGAGAAATGGAATAATAGCGGTTGGAATCGATCTCCAAAAATTTATTTTAAGAATGAAAATGTAAAAATTGTAATTTCATTAATTCCAAAATCACAAAAGGGGAGAAAGAAAACCGGAGTACTTCCTATTGGGATTTATCCGACAAAATTTTTTTGGGGAGGGTCTGACAAATCAATTAGAACTTCAATTAAAAAGAAAGTAACAAGGTATGGGAAAATAGACAAACCATACGTTATATGTGTTAACTCAATGTGTGATAAAGGTACAGATAATGATGATGTGATGAATGCTCTTTTTGGTACTCTTAAAATGAGTTATTCATTAGATCCTAATAATAGACAAGAAAATTGGTTTAGAGAAAGCGACGGAGTTTTTGGTGTGCCGAATAATCCTCAATTTACGAGAGTAAGTGGAATATTCATTACGAACATAAATCCAGCGAATATGGGTACAGCTCTTCACTGGTTTATAGAGCATCCATTCACAAAAAACCCATTAGACTTTTCTTGTATAAAATTAAAAAATTCTTATTTAGATTTAAAATTAAATGAAAATAAGTTGATGGACCGAAAAGGGATGAATGTGAAAGAAATATTGAAAATACCAGATACATGGCCCAATATTTAAGACTGTGGTGTCCAATTTTTATTTCAACCTTTTTGAAAGTTAGTCATTTGCTTCCTTGGCTGTTTTGGTTTTACCTTCATTTGATTGCTGAGGTCCCGTACCAATTTTCTGCAAAAGAATTAATCTGTCTATCAATTCATCCGCAGAATATCAACCAATTAACCAATTAATTAACCTCTCAATTCTTTCCTTCTCTTCAATATTGAAAGAAAGAATCCAAGCACTAGTACACCTGTGCCTGTCCAGAGAATGTTTATGAATGGTTTAATAGATGCCGTGAGAACAAGCGTCTCATCAGCTTTGGGAGTATCTGATTTATTTAAGTTGTTTACAACCGCAATCGTTGCTGTGGCGCCGCCCTGATCTTCTCCTTTAATGCTCATCTTCACAAAGTAAAAGCTGTACTTATCATTTCCCGTAATGCGTGCAGTAAGATATTCCGGATTGCCGTCAGTGTATTTAATTCTAGGCTCGAGATTCTCAGTATACTTGCTGTCCTTCACCTTAAGCAAAGCTCCGATCGTATAATTTCCTGTTTGAATTTCCTTGCCTCCCATTTCAATGTTTCCGAAATCAAAATCAGTAAACTGGATTGTCAGGTCATCTATCTTTTTCTCTTCGCCTTTTTTAAGTTCATGAAGCTCGTTCTCTGCAAAGACTTCCGGCTCGACAAGTCCCATTGGAGAAAGATAAAAATCCTTTGTTGCAAAGTTTGCTATGTCAGGATTTTTCATCAGTCCTTTTGAATATTCACTGTAATACATCACCGGCTGCAGCAACAATTCCTTGTTATCTTTTTCAATGCGAACATTGAAATGATATTTTGTATCCCTTTGATTATTGGGGTCCTGAAACGGAGTCGCTCCCAGATATGTAAGCGTATATCCGAAAGCATCAACAGGTTTGTTTAATTCAAGCGAAAGATTTTCTTCTTTACTGTATTTTGAAGATGCAATGATTCCGAGAAAAATCAAAGCTATTCCAATGTGAGCAATGTAAGCGCCAATTGAAGACTTATTTTTTCTGAAAGCATTCACTGCAAGCTCTGCATTAACAAAAAATGTAAACAATGCAGCAAGTGCAAAGAGAGCAATCAAAAAATCCTGCACACCGACTATTACCAGACCTATAGTCACAACAAATGCAAGAGTAAGCGGAAATATTAAGCTAACGAAAAACTTTTTCTCGTCATTCTGTTTCCATTTAAGCAATAGACTGATGCCGTTTATCAGAGCAATAAGTATTGCAATGGGAAGATTCATCTTGTTATAGAATTCGGCATCAATGCTTCCCTTGGAAAATATCGGCCAGCTGGTACCGGCGAGAATTACCAATGCAGCAGCGCATAAAGTTATTGAACCAATGAAAAGTGTTGACTCGCGAGAAAGCATTTTATTTGTTTCGGCATTCAGTGATTTTAGCTCCCTGTATCTGTATAAAATTGCTGCTATGGCAATCAGTGTAAACAGTGATATGAAGACAATTAATGCAACATAAACTTCGAAACCCGGATCGACGAAGGAGTGAACAGACGAATCACCTAATATTCCGCTGCGTGTCAAAAAAGTTGAATATAAAACTAACAAGTATGCGGATATACAAAGCATCAGATTAGTTTTCTTATATCCCCCTGTTCTTTTCTGTGCGATCATAGTATGTATCGCAGCAACGATCACAAGCCATGGAATGAAAGAAGAATTTTCAACAGGATCCCATGCCCAGTAACCGCCCCAGCCGAGAACTCCATATGCCCAGTAACCGCCCATCATTATGCCAAGCCCAAGTATCATTCCTGAGAATAACAGCCATGGCATTGAAAATTTAATCCAGTCATTGTACCTGTTTTTCATTAATGTACCTATTGCAAAACAAAAAGGCGCTGCAAGAGAAGAGAATCCAAGAAACAATGTCGGCGGATGGATCACTATCCAGTAATTCTGAAGCAGTGGATTCAATCCTCTGCCTTCCGGCGGCATAAATCCGATTTCTACATCACCGGCAAATTTTTCCCAGACATAAAGAAAAGGTGATTTTAAAATTAGTATGAAAGAAAGAAATGCCAGAATAAGAGTAAAGACAGACATTACCTGCGGCTCAAGACGGTCACCTTTGGAAACATAGTTCAGCAAAAATATTCCTATGATAGCAGTCATCGTCAGCCAGAGCATGAAGCTTCCTTCCTGTCCGGAATAGAAAGTTGACATCAGCAGAGGAAGCTGAAGATCAGTACTGCTTTGCTCCCATATGTAAGCGAACTGGAACTGATGTGTCAGTATCAAATACATAAAGTAAGCCGAAGTTGAAAGAATTCCTACAGCAGTTACGTGAAAGAATAGCCGTCCGAATTTCAGGTATTTCTCTTTTCCCAGATGAACCATATAAAAGCTCAGGCAGGAAATCATTGCAGTTACAAAAAATATGTGTATTAGAATTTTACCTGTCATAAAATTTATTTTTTAACTTCCGGTTTTCTTAACATCCTTACCGTCGGCTTCATATTTTGAAGGACATTTTGTAAGAACTTCCTTAGCATGAAAGTATCCGTCTTTCATTTTACCCTTTGCCACTACTGCTTCGGCTACATCAAAATTGTTCGGCTTTGCGCCGTCCAGTACAACTTTCATTTCATTATTAAAATCATCAATCATGTAAAATGAAAATGTATTCGTCGCTCCGTCAAATTTTGATTCCCTGCCTTTTACCCACTGACCTTTTACTTCTACAGTTCTCATTCTGTCTTTTGCCTCGGCAAAATTTACATATTCGATCTTGCTGTCCATAAAGGACACGAAGCCTATCGCGAGAAAGACGACTATTATTATTATTCCGGTTATTGTTTTTGATTTCTTTGACATGTGATTTTTTATTTTACCACTAAGGCACTAAGAACACTAAGTTAATACATTTTTTAATAATCTTATTTTGAAATTCACAACATGAGAAAGAATTCCTTAGTGTCCTTCGTGCCTTAGTGATTAAACTTATTTTTCCTGTTCAAGTTTTTTTACTTTATTATCAAGTCTCCACATGTATCCGAATATCCCGATCCAGATTATTAATACAATCAGCATTACAACATACATCGAGTTTGTTTCAAGAAAACTATACATTATCCTCCAATACTCCTTTCATGTTTTAAATTAAGCCTCTCTATTCTTACTTTTAAATTGAGGCACCAGAAAAATAAAAATGTAAATCCGACCAATGAAGTCAAAAAAATAATTAACATTGTTGTATCCATATTGATCTTTCCCTGAGTATTTATAATCGGATCCGGATGTAAGCTCTCCACTATTCTCGGCATGATAAATACAAAAAAAGGAACTGTAACCGCAGCTAATATTGAATACACTGAAGATAACTTTGCACGCTGTTCATCTGAATCTATCGCCATCCGCAAAGCAAAATATGCTCCGTAGATCATTAACAAAATAAAGATTGAAGTTTGTCTCGGGTCCCAGTTCCAGAATGAACCCCAGTTAAACTTTGCCCAGAGTGAGCCTGTAGCTGTCGCTAATACGCAGAACAAAAATCCCAGACTTGCTGATGAAAATGACCTTATGTCATAATCCGGTTCACGCGTCCTCAGATACCTTATCGAATACCACATGGACATAAAAAATGCAAGGACTGATATCCACGACATGGGGACATGGAAATATAATACACGAGCTTTATCTCCAAGTGCCGGAATATTCGGAATTGGCAATACTATTCCGCAAATAATCACGACTGAAATTATTATAAAGATAAATATTTTAAAAATTTTATTCATAATTAGTTAGATTAAAATCTACAATGCTACTGAGGAACAGGCATTCCCATCTGCTTGTATATTTCTTCAATCTGAGTTTTATTTTTTAATGCTTCGGAGTTATCCGGTTCAATTTCAAGAACTTTTCTGTAATACTTCAGAGCCGGTCTGTATTTCTCACGTGCAGGCAAGGACGCTTCAAACATAAGATAATTTCCCGCTGCCATTGATGTCCGGATTACTTCAGCTTTTGTTTTATCAGATTTATCCGATGAGTATTTTGAAATTGCATCATCAGCTATCTTCGACAGCTCTGTAGCTTTTTCATCTGTCTGCCCGGAAGATTTTGAATCGGTCTGAGGCTTATTTTCGGATTTATTTGTTAATGGAGCCTGCTGCGAAGGTGCTTTTGAATCTTCTGTTTTCTTCTCCTGCATTTTTGAGCAGCTCAGAAAATAAACGGAAATTAAAAAAATAGAAATTATTTTTATCACTACCACCGGCTGTTTCATAATTAATTGGTTAAATGGTTTATTATTTAAAGGTTTATTAGTTAAATAAAATAGTATATTGGTCAACTATCAATTATCAATTATCAATTATCAATTATCAATTATCAATTATCAATTATCAATTATCAA
>CAYNTN010000083.1:0-10358 GCA_964399995.1 uncultured Ignavibacteriaceae bacterium | reverse complement strand
TATCAATTATCAATTATCAATTATCAATTATCAATTATCAATTATCAATTATCAAAATACTCTAAAAATATATTTAATTTAATTCTAAAATGTTAATCTTCCCAAACATGTTTAAACAACATCAGAGATGCAACTGTCACTACTACGGAATAGGAAATCAGTATCATTATCTCTCCGGAAAGTTTTTCTATATCAACTCCGACACTAGCCAGTTTAGTAGCATTTATTGCAGTCAGGAATAGCGGGAGCAATATTGGAAATGAAAGTACAGGATAAAGTGTTCCTTTCGAATTAGCTTTTGAAATTATAGCCGCTATTATTGTTGATGCCGAAACAAGTCCGAAGTTTCCCAGAATCATCGTAAATATAAAACCTGTTAAATTTTTAATCTGATAGTCTGTGATTAGTATGAACAAAATCAGTATCATTATATTAAGAAAGAAAGTCAGGACAAGATTAAAAATTAATTTCCCTATAATAATACCAGCAGGATCAACGGATAATTTCAAAGCTACTGATGTTTCCTTCTCCTCTTCCTTTACAAATGTCCTTGATAATCCGCTTGAGGCGGAAAAAAAAATCACTATCCACAGCAGACCGGTCAGGATTTCATTATCAATTTTTTCATCACCGATTGCAAATCTTATTATTGATATGGTAACCAATACAAACATAAGAAGAGAATTTATTACATATCTCGATCTTAATTCCGATTTTAAATCTTTTTTGAAAACCAATAATGATGTCTGTAAAAGATTCGGCATTACTTATATTCTTGAATGTTTAAGACACCGTCGCACAGCTTAATATCATTTTCATCATTTGTTGCAATCAGAAGAATTCCCTTTTGTTTTTGTTTATCGGCAATCTCAAGTATCAAATCCACTCCTTCTTTGTCAAGGTTAGTTCTCGGTTCATCAAGAAGTAATATTTCAGGCTCGTGCAGTATTGCAAATGCAAGTTTTAACTTCTGTTTCATTCCGGATGAATAATTCTTAACCGGATCATTTTGTCTTCCGTAAAGATTTACTCTTTGCAGTACTTGTTTTATTTTTTCCAGGGAATGTTTTTTATGAGGGTTTTTTAACCTGTAAAAAAAATCCAGGTTTTCAAACCCTGTAAGCTCATCATATAAATTAAGATAAGGCGACAGCAATCCTGTTCTTTGAAACAATTTATCACGTGGAATTTCTGTTTCGTTTTCTCTGACCGTAACTTTTCCTTTTGAAGCAGTGATAAGGTTAGCTATCACTTTGATTAATGTTGATTTGCCCGAACCGTTACTTCCTGTGATAGTTAATGATTGGGTTGATGAAAGTTTGAAGCTGAGATTTTTGAATATAGTTTTACCTGAAAAAGATTTTGAAATGTTATCGCAGCTTATTTCCATCATTCTTTTTTATTTCGGATGAGATTGAGTGAGATTAATTTGTTTGAATGATTCCATGTACTTCAGAAAGTCTTTGCTCCCGTCTCTTCAAAGCCTGTTCAAACCTTCTTTTTTCATTATCTGTTTCAGGAAAAATTTCAGGGACTTTCATTGGTTTCTTTGTTTCACTGTCAATGCTGACAAAAGTCAGATATGCACTGTTTGAATGTGTAATATTTCCGGTTTTGATATCTTCCACTTCGACTCTGACCCCGACCTCCATTGATGTATTGAAAGCCCGGTTTACTGATGCTTTCATCCGGACTATGTTTCCGAGAAGTACCGGTTGATGAAAGTTTAAATTATCCATTGCTGCGGTTACTGCAACATTATTGCAGTGTCTTGAAGCAGCGAGCGCGGCTGAGATGTCAATCCAGTGCATTAATCTTCCTCCGAGAAGATTTCCGTAAACATTAGTGTCATTCGGCAGTACAAGCTCGATCATTTCTACCTGCGAATCCTTTACTGTTTTTAGTTTCATGTTAATAAGGGATTTTACTTTTCAATGCCAGTACATTTCTTAATAAATCACTGGCCGGATATTTATTCTCAAATTTTTCAATTTCAGATTTAGCTTCTTCATATCTTTTCTTTACAATTAATGTTTGTATTTTTCCATAAAGAGCATCATCTGCATATTTTGTATCATAATATTCATTCAGAATTTCATCATAGTAAACAAGAGCTGATTTATAATTATCAAGTTTATAATAAAGCTCTGCGCTCTTTAATGATTTCAATGCAAGCTTCGTTTTAAGACTTTTGATTTTCCTGTCTGATTCCGCAACATACTTTCCGCGCGGATATAATTCGAGGTAATTCTGAAATTCATTAATAGCATATCTTGTGTAGGTTTGGTCAAGACTGTAATCAGGTGATAATCCGTAATAGCACATGGCAAGCATGTATCTGGCATCCTCGGCTAAACTGCTTGAAGGATAATTTTTTATCAGAGTTTCAAATTCATAGTTTGCAAGGATAAATTCTTCTCTCTTATAATAACTCATTCCCAGATAGTAAATCGTTTTGTCAATTATACTGCTGCCAGAAAATTTCAGTTTAATCAGATTGAAATCATCAATTGCCTCAATATAGTCTTTTTGGTTGTAATGTGATTTGGCTATGAAAAAAGCTTTTTCAGGGTCATCGGATGTTATACTGCTGCCACTCGAACCGCAGGAATAAAAATTCAAAGAACTCAAAAACAAAATTGCTATAAGAATATTTCTTAATGTCATTAATTTATAGTGAAATTTTGAATAAAATCCGGCATCATAAATATTAAGTCATTAAAATTATAATTATTTGCTCCTTATTGTAAAAAATAAAATTATAGCCGCTGCTGAAATGCCTATAATTATTGCAGGAAATAGTACTTGATTTAATGTGTTTTCTTCCGGAAGATTGGAGCTGGAAAAGTCAAATCTCTTGTCTTCTGCACTACTAACTTTGTCAAGGTCTATATTATCATTTGCCTTCTCATTATATTTCTGATCCAGTAAAATGCTGTCGTTTTCAATTCCCGCAAGCTTAACATCGAACGAAACTGCAATCTCACGTTCCACCTTCTTAATTCCTAATACTTGATCCGTAAATATCTTTTTGTAAGTAGTTGTAATATTCGGATTCGCAAAAATTATTTTATAATCAATGCTGTCCGAATCTTCATTTATAATTAATTTATAATCATAAAATTTATTTCTGAACAGATCAAGTAAGTATGAACTTTTTGCAGTGCCGGGATCAAAAATTACAAGGTAAAATTTATCTTTGCCTAATACGACCATCTTATTACTTAATGATGTAAACCCGTCGTCAATAAGCTTGTTTACTATATCTAAATTTCTGTCAAAACTATCCTGTGAAAAAGAAATACCTCTTAGTATTACAAAAAAAAAAATACAAAAGAGGTATTTTAATTTCATTTTTTATCCGTAAATACCTCTGAGCTTTAACACTCTCGATACTTTATCTATTGCATATATGTAAGCTCCGAGTCTGAATGTAGTATCATATTCGACCGCTGTATTGTACACGGCATCAAATGCTTCAGTCATCATTCTGTTAAGACGGCTGTTTACATCATCTTCATCCCAGAAATAACCAATTCTGTCCTGCACCCATTCGAAATAAGAGACAATTACTCCGCCGGAATTTGCAAGAATGTCCGGTATTACTCTGATGCCGTTTGAAGTGATAATGTCATCTGCATCAGCTGCAATCGGACCATTTGCGCCTTCGACTATAATCTGAGTCTTAATTTTCCCTGCGTTATGCGCTGTAATCTGATCTTCCTTTGCTGCGGGAACAAGTATATCACATTTGATTTCAAGCAATTCTTCATTGGTGATCCTCTCACCAAAATTTCCACCTTCAAGGTTCTTGTGCTTAGCAACGTATTCAATTGCTTTCTTCACATCAATACCTTTTGAATTGTGATACCCGCCGGTTACATCGCTGATAGCAATTATTTTTACTCCTTTCTCGCTCAATAAATCCGCACTTACCGAACCTACATTTCCGAATCCCTGAACGACACCTGTGCAGGATGACGGATCAATCTCAAGCGTTTTTAAAGCTGCCATCGTTGCAATCATTACACCTCTTCCTGTCGCTTCCCTTCTTCCCCTTGAACCTCCGATAATTATAGGCTTTCCGGTTACAACCCCCGTAACAGTCTCTTTTTTATGCATGCTGTAAGTATCCATTATCCAAGCCATTATTTGTTCATCCGTGTTCATATCCGGTGCCGGAACATCAGAATCCGGTCCGAATATTTCAAGCATGTTAACTGTATATCTCCTTGTAATCATTTCCAGTTCTCTCATGGAAAGTTTAGACGGATCACATTTCACGGCACCTTTGGCTCCGCCAAACGGTAGATTTGCAATTGCACACTTCCATGTCATCCATGATGCTAAAGCTTTTACTTCATCAATATCAACGTCCGGTGCGTAGCGGATCCCGCCTTTGGAAGGACCCAGAATATTGTCATGTATTACCCTGTAACCCTCAAATACTTCAAGTTTCCCGTTATCCATTGTTACCGGAATTGAAACAATGATTTGTTTAACAGGATGTTTCAAATAATTGTATAATCCTTCTTCTAATCCGTAAAGTTTGCAAGCTCTATCGAATCTTATCATCATTGATTCATTCGGATTAGGTTCTCCTCTTTTATACGGAGCGGGTTCTTTGTAGTCTTCTGGCATTTAAATTAAATTAAAAAATTAATGAAAAATGTAGTTTAGAATTCAAAATTAACATAATGCATTTGTTTTATCAAGTTAGTAAATTGTAGTTTTTACGGTGACTTATGTGTCTGAAAGGGCTTCAATAGAATTTTTTTTTAAAACCTGTCAGGGCATTATTTTCATTAAAAAAGTAGCTTAATTCTATCGAGATTATTGCTCATTACTCATTACTCATTACTGATTGCTCATTGCTCATTACTCATTGCTCATTGCTCATTACTCATTGCTCATTGCTCATTGCTCATTGTTCATTGTTCATTACTCATTACTCATTACTGATTGCTCATTGTTCATTGCTCATTGCTCATCTGATTATCACAATCCTGAAATTATTTTATAAGAAAGATTTTCGAATTCAGGTTCCTTTTGTTTGTCTGATTTAATTTTTACTGTTGCAGGAAATATCTCCGCAGTCCCGCAGTCGGGAAACCATTTTCTTCCCTTCTTAACAATAATAAATAATCCGTTATCATCACCGGCGGTGCAGAAAGTTTTTTGATCTCCGCTGAAAACCGGTATATTGAACTTCATTTTTACTTCACTGTAAAAGTTATTCACATCATTAACAGGCAGACCGATCTCGCTGATATTGAGAATGCTTTCTGCAGAAAACGCTTCCGAAGTTTTATTGCTGAGATTATGTCTGGCAATGAATTCGAGAATGTTTCCGGCTGCATCATAAAAGTAGATAGAATGTGCGTTCCAGCTCGTGAAATCAAACTCATCTTCACCATCTAATTTTATAAGCTCAACTCTTTTTGAAATCCAATCTTTTGATTGCCGGAATTTATTTTCAGGAATGTTAAAAGCGAAATGATACACGGGTTTATTTATTACGGATGACCGGTTAAAGGTCAGTAAAGAATCTCCGGCTTTAACCGTGAGTGAATTCTCATCATCATTTTTCAATTCCAATCCGAGAGTTACAGCATAAAAATACTTTAACTCATTTAGCTTACTTGTGGAAAGAATTATCTCTTTTATTATCATTAATGAATCGCAAGTTTGATAATTAATTGTAATTTTATATCCAACTTAATTCAATAAAATCAAATTTACAATATGAAGTGGTTTCAAAAAGAGATTCGGCTACAGGAAAAATCAAGAGGTTTTCATATTATTACAAATGAAATATTAAATAAAATTCCGGAAATAAAGGAAGTTAAAACAGGCATGTCAAACATTTTCATTAAGCATACATCTGCATCATTATCCATAAATGAAAACGCAGACCCCGATGTAAGAAAAGATTTTGAAACTCATTTTAATTTTATGGTTCCTGAAAATAAAGATTACTATCGTCACACTGCAGAAGGTCCGGATGATATGACTTCGCATATTAAAGCATCTATTCTGGGCAGCAGCCTTTTAATCCCGGTTACCAACGGAATTTTTAATCTCGGGACATGGCAGGGAATTTATTTATGCGAACACAGAAATTACGGAGGTAGTAGAAAGATAATAGTCACTGTATTCGGCGAGTGAATATAAAATCAAACTTAAACTATATATCAAGGTAAACTCACTTTACTGAACATGAATAAACAAGACTTAATAGATTGTTACAAAAGAATCTCTCCTTATGTTCACAATACTCCTGTTCTTACATCGCATGCTTTAAACAAAATTTCTGCAGCGGAAATTTATTTTAAATGTGAAAACTTCCAGAAAGTAGGAGCTTTTAAAATTCGAGGTGCTACAAATGCTGTTCTGTCTCTTCCGGCTGAGAAGAAAATTAAGGGAGTTGCAACACACTCATCCGGCAACTTTGCGCAGGCGCTTGCACTTGCAGCATCAACTCAAAATATAAAATCATATATCATTATGCCTTCAAATTCTCCCAAAGTAAAAAAAGATGCTGTGAATGGTTATGGAGGTATCATAATTGAATGCGAACCAACGCTTGAAGCACGAGAAAAAACTGCACGGGAAGTTGTGAATGAAACAGGAGCTGAATTTATTCACCCGTTTAATGATACTAATGTAATCTTAGGACAAGGAACGGCTTGTATGGAGCTGCTTGAAGTTTATCCGGACCTCAGGGTAATAATAGCTCCGGTGGGGGGCGGAGGACTCATTTCAGGAACAGCATTATCTGCAGACTATTTTGGGAAAAATTGTAAAGTAATTGGAGGAGAGCCTTTTGAAGTTGACGATGCTTACAGATCTTTGCAAAGCGGAAGAATAGAAGAAAACAAATCCACGAATACAATTGCCGACGGACTTAAAACGAATTTAGGAGATAAGACTTTTGCCATAATTCAAAAGCATGTTGAGAAAATTATTCGCGTAACTGAGGATGAAATAATCTCCGCCATGAGATTGATTTGGGAGAGAATGAAGATTATCGTTGAGCCTTCAGCTGCAGTAGCATTTGCTGCTGTGTTAAAGGAAAGAGAAAATTATAAGAACAAAAAAGTCGGTTTGATTTTATCCGGAGGGAATGTTGATCTGGATAATCTGCCTTTTTAGAGGAATACTCCGTGCTGATTTTTTTTGAAACATGTTACCCAAACTTCTTGGACTTTTATTTTTTAATTATAAATTTTAACAAAACTAATTAAATAACTTAAGTTGACCTTTTACAATTAAAGAAAAACTTGCCGCTAATTTTCACGAATTTACTCGAATTTAAAAACTATTTTTTTACAGCTTCGTGAAAATATGTGTTAATTCGTAGCGAAACCAAACTTAAATTTCAAAGCGGTCAACTTAAGTTAAAAAAATTAAATAATTCTTATAGATCTCTTTGAGAAACTTTGAGTCTTCGAGTCTTTGAGGTAAAATATTTTTGTCGTGTACAAAGAGATTTTATATCCTATGTCTTTAATCATACTTATTACAGACTGAAATTTGTAAATTATATAAATGAAAAGTGTTTCACTACATACGCTCGGCTGCAAGCTCAACTACAGCGAGACCTCGACAATTGCCAAAGATTTTTCATCTAAGGGTTTTGAGTTAAAAAATTACGGAGAACCATCCGATATTTTTGTTTTGAATACATGCTCCGTGACAGAAAATGCTGACAAAGAATGCAGGCAGATTGTAAGAAGCGTGATAAGAAATAATCCCGGGACATACGTGATTGTTACAGGATGCTATGCACAGCTGCAGCCGGATGAGATTGCAGGCATAGATGGTGTTGATCTTGTGCTTGGGATTAATGAGAAGTTCAGACTGTTTGACTACATGGAAAATTATGAAAAGAAGGAGCTCTCATGTGTTCATATCACCTCAATTGATGAAGTCAGAGATTTTGATGAAGCGTTTTCCGCGGATAATGATTCAAGGACCAGAGCCTTTCTTAAAATTCAGGACGGGTGTGATTATAAATGCTCGTTCTGCACAATTCCTCTAGCTCGAGGAAAATCAAGAAGTCTCCCGTTTCATAAAGTAATTGACAATGCGAAAAGGATAATTGATGCAGGATATAAAGAAATTGTGCTTACGGGTGTGAACACGGGAGATTATAATTACAAATTACGAATTACGAATTACGAATTAGCAGATGAAAAATCGTTAATTGGAAATCATTATTCGGAAATCGAAGATATTAATTCCAAAATTAAAGCTCTAAATTTCGAAAACGAATTAAATCCAAATTCTAAAATCCAAAATCTAAAATTGATTGAAGTTTTATATGAACTTGATAAGCTTAACATTGACAGGATCAGAGTCAGTTCGATAGAACCGAATCTTTTAAATGACGAAACAATTTCATTTGCAAAGTCTTCGGATAAGTTCTGCAATCACTTTCACATACCTCTACAGAGCGGAGACAATGAGATTCTGAAATTAATGCGCCGCAGATATAACAGAGAATTTTATTTTGATTTGATTCAAAAGCTCAATGAAGAAATTAAGGATATCGGAATCGGCGTGGATGTGATAGTAGGTTTTCCGGGTGAGAGTGAAGAGCATTTTGAGAATACTTACAAATTTCTCGAGACACTTCCGGTTAGTTATCTACACGTGTTCAGTTATTCCGAAAGAAGAAATACAGATGCGGCATCATTTGAGGGTAAAGTTGAAGTAAGGGAAAGAAGGCGAAGAAGCGAATTACTAAGAAGCTTATCGAATAAGAAACGTTTTGATTTTTATTCAAGATACGTTGGCACCGAACAATCTGTTTTATTTGAAACACAAAAGGCAGATGACTTTGTAGAAGGATTTACTTCTAATTATATAAGAGTGAAAGTAAAAGCAGACGAAGATATTGAGAATCAAATTTTTAAAGTAAAATTAATTAATACAGACGGTATAAAACCTTTATCCTGTGAAATCCAAAGCTGAAAATAAAATAATGATAAATAACTCAAAGCAGATTCAGGAGCTTGAGGACGAGTATAACAGAAAAAATAAAATGACTGTTCAGGAAAAATTTGATATGCTTGATTCACTATATAAATTTGCTCATTCAATGGGAAAGATCGGATTGAACGATTCGCAGGACAATCTTCAAACACTTATTAAAACAACGAAAGTATTCAGAGATGCTGCTGAAAATTCTGATTAAAGTTGTCAGGGAATTGGATAAGTATAGCATCCCGTACATTGTAATCGAAGGACAAGCTTCCAACATGCACGGAATTGTAAGAGCTACACAGGACATCGACATTACTCTTGGAATTGATTTAACGCAGAAAGAAGATTTAAAGAAAGTAATTTCAAATCTGAATCTAAAGTATGTAAAGGAAAATGCAGATGATTTTGCACAGAAGTTTTGGATAATGCCTGTATATGATGTTAAATCTAAAATAAAAATTGACTTTGCATTTTCATTTTCACCCTTTGAAAAATCAGCCATTAAACGGAGAATAGAAAAAAAGATTAACGGGGCAAGTGTAAATTTTTGTTCTCTTGAAGATCTGATTGTATTTAAAATCATTGCCGGAAGAGCCATTGATTTATATGATGTGAGAAATGTACTTGTTGTTAATCCTGAATTTGACAAAAAATATATTTTAAAATGGCTGAAATTGTTTGAAGTAACAACCGGGGAAAATTACACAAAAAAATTTAATAAAATATTAACTTCAATAAAATGAAAATTTTTTTTATCCGTCATGCAGAAGCAATAAACTATGAAACCGAAACCGTTAAGAACGATGAATACAGATTCATCACTCCGCACGGAAGGAAAGTTACCAGGAAAGTTACCAAAGCTCTTAAGGAAGAATTTAAAGATCTTCAGAAGATAATTTCAAGTCCTCTGATACGTGCAGTTCAGACAGCCGAGATAATTGCCGATGAGTTAAAATTTAAATTCGACGTAGAGCCGGTTAATGAATTAAAAAACGAGAGTTCGGTTTCGGCAGTACTGAAATTGATTGACAGAAACTCTGACATGGATTCAATTGCACTTGTCGGACATGAACCTCAGATCAGCATGCTTGTCAGAACATTTTCTAACAGGAAAGATTTAAGCGAATTTGATAAATCTTCTGTCTGTCTGATTGATTTTGAGAAAGCCGGTGCTTCGGGGAAATTCAAGTGGTATTTTAATTCGAAAAAAATGAAGTTTATTTAGGAATTACGATCCGATGCTGAATATTTAATCGCTGAAATCAGGAGTGGTTAATTTCTTACATGGAATAGAAGCTGAACATTAATTTTAGGTTCTATATGAAATGCAGTGGGTCTGTTTTATTATTTTGAAATATATTTTCATA
>CAYNTN010000082.1:4999-21319 GCA_964399995.1 uncultured Ignavibacteriaceae bacterium | reverse complement strand
CTCATACCTCATACCTCATACCTCATACCTCATACCTCATACCTCATACCTCATATCTCATATCTCATATCTCATATCTCATATCTCGCTTCAATATCCCGTCATCTCCACATACCCTCTGCCTTTAATATCTGATTTACCTTTCACCCCTTCGATCAAAACCGATCCTTCCCAGTATTTTATTGAAACGTTTAACAGCTGGTCCCGGATAGCAGGGGTTATTTTCAGATCAATATTCTTTGAAGGTATTCTTAAACTCCAGCCCGAAGGATAAATCTCACCTGAAGTACTTTTCCAGTTATCGGTAGCATTCAGTTCGACATCTTCTTTCTTAATATGCTCTGCATCTCCTTTCTTATTCACAATAACTCCCTTGCTGAAAGCATCCGGATTTCCGTCTTTCTTTCTCATTTGATAATACATTAATTCTGTACTGTCATCCATATGCAGTGCAAACCAGTCCCAACCTATCTGATCTTCACTCAATGCGCTTGTGCTCCACTCACGGTCCATCCAGGTTTTTCCGCTCACGCTAAATTCTTTTCCTTCTAAAAATATTTTTCCTTCGGTTTTCAAATTTGTGTAAGAATAATAGTAAGAAGCATTTCCCGGCTGGCTGCCTTTCCGACTCAATCCTTCATCTCCCTGAAGTACAACCGGCTTTAATGATTCAAGAATAAAATCTATTTCAGCTTTATCTGTCTTTGCTTTTATTTTAATCAACGGCAGATCAAATGCAGTTCTTTTTTCTGATTCAATTATCTGCCAGTCTTCAAGCCAGACTCTGAAAGGGTTTGACAGAGCTCCTGCGAGTTCATTCCCGTCACGGCTGAATCTTTCGTTAAAATAAAATTTATCATTTGAAATATCAGTTACCGTAAAATGCGCCATGTAGATTTGATTGGAACTCCATTCTGATTCACGGGAATTTTTGTCTGCACTTAAAGCCGTTCTGAATATTGTGAACTGGTATCCGAATTTCTTATTATCAGATGAATTTAAATTCCCTGTAAAGTACCACCACTCCGTCCTGAATGCCGGATGCGGACCGTGATCTTCCGGAAAAATAAATTTTCGTTTGTCAATGGCTTTTTCAAAATTCTCATCTTTTATTTCACCCATTGCTTTGGATAAACTGATACCGGTGTCCTGTTCAGGATTCTTTTGATCGTTGCATCCTGTCAGGGCAATTATAAAAAGTAATATGTAAAAATATTTTTTCATTTTGTTTACTGCTCGTTCGTTTCGAAACCTTTTTACCACGAAGTCTCAAAGACACAAAGTAAAATGTTTAGAAAATAATCCACTTCTCACCACCCGGGTTTGTCTAAAAATCTATTACCACAGACACAGAGAACACAAAGATACACAATAACTGCTTAATTATATCAGAGATAAAATTAAAATAAACTTTAGATTTCTCTGTGAACTCAGTATTATCTGTACCACTGTGTTGAATTTTCCGCTCGTTCCCAAACTCCATTTGCAAATCTCTGCAAGCATGCAAATAATAAAGTGCACTTAAATAAATATATTTTTCATTCTTCTCTTAATGCGTTTGCAGGAGATGTCTTCGACATTTTATAACCCGGATAAATTCCGGCAAGTATCGCCGCCACTAATGCGAGCATCATTGCCTCTGCAAGTATTCCGGGTAATATTTCAAACTGCATTGTCCAGCCGAAGGATCTCTTGTTTATTATATAAATTAATATTGCCGCTAATATATTTCCGAGAGGAAGAGCTATCAGTCCTGCTGTAAATCCCATCAGCAGTGTCTGAAGATTTACCATTAAAAATAACTGTGACGGCAATAAACCGTTTGCTCTTAAAATGCCAAGCTCTCTTCTTCTTTCAAGCTGAAGTGACATGAGTGAACTCAGTATCCCTATGAATGCAACAATGACTGCCAGCAGCTGTAATACCTTCGCTATTAAAAATGTCCGGTCGAATATTTCAACTGAAGAATCACGGAGAAATTTATAAGTTCGTACAATAAGCTGCTGACCTCCGGTTTCAAGTGACTGAATTTTATCTTTCACTGCCCCTATTGAGTTCTCATCTTTTACAAAAACAGAAATTCCTGAAAAACCCTGAGCATTCCAGAATTTCTTAAAATGTTCATATTGAATTGTTATCAATCCCTGATCGGATGCATAGTCATAGTATATCCCCGCAACTTTAAAATCGCGCATTCCTTTGTCTGTTTTCAAAGTCAGCATTGAGCCGGCATTAAGATCATATCTGTAAGCGAAGGGTTCGGACAGAAATATTTCACCGCTTTCAAATTTTTTCCATGCTTCAGCGGGATCACCTTCCTTAAACTTGAATCCCGAATAGCTTCTTTTACTCAGACCCGAAGCAAGCAAATGATACCGTTTCCCGTCCTGAAACAATTCAACTTCACGGTAAAAATTAAAGTCCTTAACTTCATCTATCGCCTTTATCTTATCAAGTATATCTTCATTTAATACAGCATCGTTTCTTCTTGATATAAGACTCGGCGCGGAAATGAATACATCAGCGTTGAGGCGTGTTTCAAGCCAGTCAATGACAGTGGTTCTGAAACTGCTGACCATTGTGCCGACTCCGACAGTTGCTGCAACCGAAAGAGCAAGGGCAGCTATCGCAAAGTAGGTTCTGCTGATATTCTGAAGTATTGACCGCGAAGACATTTTTCCCGTGATTCCAAAAAGCTTTTTATATAAAGGTGAAAATATTTTTTCAATAAAAATTATTACCGCCGGTGTCAACAGAGCAAATCCGATTATTACAGGCAATATTCCGAAGTAGCTGATCCAGACATTCTTTGAAGGAATTATTAATGTCACCGCACCGGCAATCATAAACAATATTCCGGACACGGTCATGCGCGGGATTTTTTTAATAAGAGATGATTCCTGTTCAGACCGCATCATTGCCGATCGCGGATGAACACCGGACGCTTCCTTCGCCGGCTTTAATGCCGACAGCAATGTTGCTAATACTCCAAGCGCAATTCCTTTGATAATGATCGCCGGTGTAATATAAATTTCCCTGACGGAGACAACATAATAAAGGTCGTTTATTGTCTGTGAAACAATAGTGAGTAAAAATTTCGAAATGAAATATGCCGCAGCAAATCCTGCTATGGTTCCGATTATGCCAATGATCAGAGCTTCCTTTAGTATAAGTCCGGAAATTTCAGATGCTGTAACTCCAATGGAACGGAGTGTTCCGATTAAAACTTTTCTTTGAATTACCGAGAATGTCATAGTGTTGTAAATCAGAAATAATCCGACAATCAGCGCGAGCAGACTGAGTGAAGTGAGATTGATGTTAAATGCATCAAGCATCTGTTCAGCTGTCTGAGACCTTAAACCTGACTTCTGCAAAATGAATCCGTCAGGAAGTAAACTATTTAACAACTTCTCTTCGGATTCACTATTAATGATCACATCAATATAATCTATATAATCTTTCTTTTCCGTTAATTCCTGAGCTGAGGCAATGTCGGTGATAAAAAGATTTTCGAGAGCAGACCTGTTATTCTCATCTTCATTTATGAATCCTGAAATTAAGAGATGCTTCTCCTTACCATTTATCTGAACCTTTAGCGAATCACCGATATTCTTTTTCAGCTTATTTAAGTTATCAGCTGAAAGAATAATGGAATTAGGTTTTATAAAAAATTCTTTGAAGACACCGTCAATTGAAGAGCCTGTTTCCGAAAGATAATCCCTGAACGGACGTTCAGCAAAAAGATCTACACCAAGCAGTTTGAAAACTTTCCTTCCTGAATCCGGAATGCTGACATAAGATTCAATTACAGGAGCGATATTTTTAAATCCTTTATCTATCCGCAATGATCTGTAAAAAGAATCGGGGATGCCGTCAGAATTTCCTACGATCTGATGTGTCGCTTTGCCTGCAACTGCATCAAGTGAAAGATTGAATGCTTTTGACGAACTGTAGTTAGCAATGTCAATCGAAACAACAATCGCAACTCCCATTGCAATTCCGAGTATGGATAAACCAAACTGCCAGGGGTGCTTGAATAAATATCTTAAACTTGATTTGGTAAGACTATTCAACTAGGTAATTTATTTTACCGCTAAGGCACTTAGGACACTAAGAATTAGATTTATCCAAACAATAAAACTTAGTGCTCTTAGCGTCTTAGTGGTAAAAATATTATTTAAAAGTATCATGATACAATAAGAGCTTCCTTATTTACATTTGTAAGCCTGCCTTCTCTCAATGAATAAACTTTGTCCGCAAGTCCCATCACGTCTTTACTGTGTGTGACCATTATCATTGTCTTCCCTTTCTGCTTAACTACTTTGTCCAGCAGATCCACTATCTGAAGACCAGTATCGTAATCAAGATTACCCGTAGGTTCATCTGCAAGAATAATATCAGGATTATGAATGAGTGCTCGTGCGATCGCAATGCGCTGCTGCTCGCCGCCGGATAATTTATCGGGATATGTATTTGCTCTTTCTGAGAGACCGACTTCAGTTAAGATGGAGTTTACTCTTACTTCCTGATTTCCGGCATTCGTGAGCTCGAGCGGAAGCTGAAGGTTTTCTTTTACAGTCAGTGTTGGAATTAAATTGAAGAACTGGAAAATGAACCCGATGCTGTTTCTTCGGACAAGAGTTCTGTCTTTTTCGGAAAGCTTTGTAATGTCCGTTCCCCCTAAGGTTACGGAACCTTCATCAGGTATGTCAATACCGCTGATGATATTTAGCAGAGTAGATTTCCCGGAGCCGCTTTTCCCGAGAAGAATAATTATCTCGCCTTTTTCAATCCGCAGATCAAAATCACTTAAGACTATATGTTTCGTATTCCCTTCTGAAAAATACTTGCTTACTCTTTTTAATTCAACCATTCTTTAAACTATATTTGTTATGCAAATAACGTAACATTAATTACAAATTATAGTTAATATTTTCTCAATAAATAAATGATTGATCAATTAATTCGTTGGTTAGTCCGATTGGCTGTAGTGCTGACAGAGATTACTTATTCGTATCTTTTTAACATTAAAAGTAATCTGTAATTCTTGAGCACCTCCCCCTGCCCCTCCTTGCAAAGAGGCTGTCTCAAAACCTCTTGCTTAACCACAAAGTCACGAAGACACTAAGAAATAAGCTTTGATTTCATTTCGCTTTGAGCCTTTGTGACTTTGTGGTAAAAATGTTTTCTTAGTTTTGAGACACCTTCGCAAAGGATGGGGTTTGGGGGTGGTTATTAAATAGAAAGTTTCACATTGCGTAACTTCGATTCATAATTCTTAATTTGTAATTTGTAATTCGTAATTTGAAATTAGTACCTCATTTTATGTCCCAAATTAATTCTGCTATTCTTCAGTCCTGCAACAATTTTTTCAATTTCCGGCAGCGCATGCTTAAAATATTTTTTCAATCCCCGGCAGAGATAGTTTAATCCCGGCTCACCGTCCACTGTTCGTAAGATCCTGTTCTTCGGACATTCACCGTAACAGTCGGTCAGATATTCACACCTTCGGCAGTACTGCGGAAGTGTTTCCGATTTATCAAATCCGAATTTATTCTGAAAAGGAGAATATACCATCTCCGCTAAATTATTATTCTTAACATTCCCGAGCTTATATTCCGGATAAACATAATGATCGCACGAATAAACACTTCCTTCATTTTCTATTGCAAGACCTTTTCCGCAATATCCGCTGTAAATACAGACCTGCGAAGGGAGTCCCAGATGCTGCGCAACAAGTGTCTCAATATGATTTACAAGAACTTTCCCGACATCACGATTCAGCCATTCATCAAATACTTTCGAAAGAAAATATCCGTAGTCATCCGGATCAACTGACCAGTCTGTAACAATGGAGTCAGGATGACCGGGATGTGATTCAGGCGAACCATCCACCGGGAGCTTTTCAGGATCCCAAAACTGTGGGGCAGTAGTTTCGAATCCTTTGTATTCCACTATTGGAATGAACTGAATATAAGTTGACTGCACCTCCCGTCTCAGAAACCTGTAAACATCCAGCGGGCGCTTTGCATTCAGTCGGTTAACACAGGTGAGAGTATTAAAAGGAACACGGTATTTTTTCAGCATCTTAATTCCGTTCATCACAAGATCAAAAGTCGGCTTTCCGTTTTTAGTCACGCGGTAAGCGTTATGAAGTTCACGCGGTCCGTCAATGCTTATACCGACAAGCCATTTATTTTCTTTCAGAAACTTACACCATACGTAATCCAAAAGTATTCCGTTAGTCTGAAGATCATTTAATATCTGCTGTCCGGGTTTGGAATATTTTTTCTCAAACTCAACTATTTTTTTAAAATAATCCAGGCCAAGCATAGTCGGCTCGCCGCCCTGCCATGAAAAAACAATTTCGTTGGCAGTAACACCTTCTATATATTGACGGATATAACTCTCCAGAACTTCATCAGACATTCTTCCTGCGCCGGGTCCTTCCGGAAGTTCCGCCTTGTCAATATAATAGCAATACTGACAGTCAATGTTACACGTCGAGCCGCCGGGCTTTGCCATGATGTGAAATCTTCTTTGCGCGGGAAGATTTTGTGTTTGGGGTTGATTTAAATTTTCTGCTTTGTTCATAATGTTTAACGGAATATTTTATGAAAATATTTTTACCACTAAGGTCACTGAGAGTTTCTTACGATGCAAATTTATAATAAAATTTATAGTATCAATATGATTTATATCAGGGAATTTAATGATAATTGTCATACGGAAAGTGAGGAAACCGGGAAAGCAGCGAAAATTGAACACTTGCTATACCTGCAGACTGATCCCAATAGATGTATAAAATCAAATGTTGAATAAATTCGTGTAAAATTTTTGAGTAAGTGAACTTGTTAAATATATCGGATATAAAAGCAGAATATCCGAAGTATTATCCGGCAAAAGAAAACTAACTTTGCAAATGATCAGAACTCTCCACAAAAAACTTAAAATTCCCGCCGAGATACTTGTTAAGGAATATTGAAAAGCATTCATTGTTGTGGTCTCACCTGCTGATCAAACGTAAACAGGATTGGATAATTCTTAAAGGCACGCTCCACACACTCCACACACTCCACACGCTTTGGATTTATTATTTTTAGTTAGTATCATAATACTTTCTCTTAAACCAATAAGCAACATTTACCAGGGCTATCAGTGCCGGTACTTCAACCAATGGTCCGATGACTCCGGCAAATGCCTGCCCGCTGTTGATTCCGAAAACACCAATTGCTACAGCGATCGCCAACTCAAAATTATTTCCGGTTGCGGTAAATGCGATGGAAGCATTTTCAGAATAATCAACTCCCATTCGCATTGCAATTAAAAAACTTACAAGGAACATTACGGCAAAGTATATAAGTAACGGAATTGCAATTCTCAATACATCCGCTGGAATCTGAACAATCAATTCTCCTTTAAGACTGAACATAATCACTATAGTAAATAAAAGGGCTGCGGGAGTAATTGGAGAAATTACCGGAAGAAATTTATTCTGATACCATTCTTCACCTTTCAGTTTTAACAATGAATATCGGCTCAATATACCTGCTGCAAACGGGATACCGAGATAAATCGCCACGCTTTCTGCGATTTGCCCTATTGTAATTTGTACCTCCAAACCCCTTAATCCAAATAATTCCGGTAATATTGTTATAAAAACATAAGCATACACACTGTAAAATAAAACCTGATAAATACTGTTGAGTGCAACCAGTCCGGCTGCATATTCCCTGCTTCCTTCAGCAAGCTCATTCCACACAATTACCATTGCTATGCATCTTGCCAGCCCTATTAATATTAGACCAATCATATATTGGGGATATCCCTGAAGAAATGTAATTGCAAGAATAAACATAAGTATAGGTCCGATAACCCAGTTTAGCAATAATGAAACAGCTAATACTTTCGTGTTCCGGAATACTTCTCCCAACTTTTCATATCTCACTTTTGCCAATGGGGGATACATCATTAAAATTAGACCTAACGCCAATGGTATATTTGTTGTACCGCTCGAGAATGAGTTAATAAATTGTGATGAGGCAGGAATAAGATATCCGGTAACCACTCCGGTTACCATTGCAAGAAATATCCACAGTGTGAGATACCTGTCAAAAAATTTGAGCTTTTTTCTTCCTGATACCGGAGAACAACTATCAGCAGACATAATGATTAATAATTATTATCGTAATTATGCGATATATATTTTTATTCCCATTTCAGCAGCATTTATCCGGAATTGACTTAAAGGAGCTGAACATTTCCCCCATATACTTTTCAGCACGCTTCCATTCACTATCATCAATGCAATAACAGACTTTCTTTCCTTCAATGTCGCCTTTTATCAATCCTGAAGCTTTTAAGACCTTCAAATGCTGTGATACCGTGCTCTGAGAAAGCGGCAGTTTGTTAACTATATCTCCGCAGATACAGGATTGCTTGCTAATAAGGAAATTCAGTATCGCAACTCTTGCAGGATGAGCAAGCGCAGCTGAATATTTTGATATTCTGTTGTCCTTTACGGAAAACTCTTCGGCTTTGGTCGCTCCCATTATAATCTATTTATCGTAATATTACGATTTTAATTTAGAAAAACACTTATAAAATTGATGCATTTTAAATTTTTATCACTTGTTAAGCAGGTTTTATATTTTTGAAAGACTTGTTTTGCTATTTTGAGGAAGGAAAACTTTTTAGAAGTTGCTTTAGAAGAACTCTCCCAGGTTAAACCATATACCGCTCGACCCGTCTACTCCGCGAGCATAGTCTATACATATATTTGTTCTTGAATATTTATCAAATAAAAATCTTAATCCAATTCCTCCCGCAGGCTTAATATAGTCAAAAAGACTTTCATCCGTATCCGGATTACTGAATGTCTCAGCATTAGCAAAAATTGTAATTCCGAAGAATCTGTTTTTTGTAATAGTAATTCTGTTTTCCAATTCAAAATACATGAAGTCGCGTCCCCTGTATCTTCCCTGAACATACCCTCGTCCCATTGCATTGTACTTATCCCATCCGATTGAATTCAATCCCATGTAAGGTATCCTTCCGTTCAGCACAAATGATCCTGCATTCCATAAAGCCAGGATGTATGTATCCTTCTTATTGAAGGGAATATATTTTCGGATCTGATAATTTATTTCCTGAAAATTGCTGGAGCTTCCCATAACCTCGTTGTAGTTACGGTATTGAAGACTGAGCATCTCACCTTTGAACGGATTGATGGTATTATCACGTGAATCATAATTAGCTGTGATAAGAAAACCCGAAGATACATAACTGTTTGTGTCAAGCCCGATTTGCTGATTGTAAGTGTTATTGAAATTGGGATAAATTGTGCTGTCATTGTCACTGTTGACTGTAGTAATGTCTGTATAATATTCAAGATCATATCCGATTCCGAGAAAAAAATATTTTGCTATCTTTCTAAGTACATTCTGATTGAATCTTATAAAGTTAAAGTCCATGTTCTGTGCATTTGATTCCGGGGTATTTGTACCAAGTCCGTAGGTGTCCTGAACATATATCCAGAATCTCCAGTCTCCCGCAAAAAGCCATTTGTTTTCTTTTGTGAAAATGTTTGACTGAAGAGAAATTTTCAACTGGTTCTTTAATGTGTATGATACTCCCGCATTTACAGATGAATTAATTGTATTAGAAGGGCTGCCGAAAAACCAGGAAGCATTAGCCGAAGCGCCAAATACTACTGATGTAGCCGGATTATAAGAGGCACCCGGCAAAATACTTATCCGAAGATCCTTTGTCGGTATGAGTGCACCGGCAGTATCTGAAATTTTATTCTTTTTGCCGAAGATATCCTTTAACAAATCCTTTACGTCAAATTGATCCTTATATGGAACGGGAGGTGCATCATTCAGCCCCTGAGCAGCAGAGGTATTTGCAAGCATCAGAATAACAGGTAATAAATAAAGTGATACTTTTAAAGTATGAATAATTCGCAAAGCTGTATGAGAAACAGTAAATGAAATTATCAATTTAAATTTAACTTTAATTATTAATTTCTTAGCCTGAAAATCAGAATAATAAAATAAACTGATATCAAACCATGTAAAATGAAAGTTGGCAATAAAAGCACTCCGTCATATGTTCCCTTAATTTTTAAATATCCAAAAAACAGTGTTGCTAAAAAATTATATGCAAACATTCCTCTGACAGCTCCGGTCATCCGGCTGATTTCCTTTTTTTCGTTAATTTCATTGAAAGGATAACAGGCAAGTCCCAGGCAGAAAAATACAATGCCCGTTAAATAAGTTAGTGTAATAATCGTTTCATCAGCTTCTATTTCAAAAATAAGCTTTAGTATTACGGCAGGCATCAGTATCAGCAAAATTCCAAGGGATGATTCAAGTAAAGAAGTGATAATGAGTAATTTTTTCATTTTTGTTAAATGATTATACTAAATTTATGTCAGGTATCAACTTAATTATAAATTAATCTTTATTAAAGAAACAAAATTGTGAGCAAATAATAAGTGATTTTGAAAATAAATTTATCCCGTCTTTTAAAAATTTTTATTCAGGAATTTTGTATAAAAAAAAGGGCGGATTAAATCCGCCCCGTTTGATGACTTTTAGTTTAATCCCATTACTTTACCAAAGCCATCTTCATAACTTTGTTCATACCGTTTGTTTCAATCCTGTAGAAATATATTCCGCTGGATAAGTTAGAACCATCAAAAGTAACTGTGTGGTATCCTGCCGAAACAAAATCATTCAGCAACACAGCAACCTCTTTACCTGAGTTATCAAAAACCTTCAATGATGTAAATCCGTCAACAGGCAAATCAAAATCAATTTTTGTTGAAGGATTGAAAGGATTCGGATAATTCTGGCTGAGCTTAAATTTCGCAGGTATTCCGACTCCAACTTCTGAATTCAAATTGAAATATTCAAATTCACCGTTGAAATCTATCTGTTTCAGCCTGTAATTATAGACTCCGGAAGAAAGATTTTTGTCAACAAAGCGATAGTCGTGTGAGATACTTGAAGTACCGACACCTTCTACATTTCCGACAACTTTCCAGGCTTCTGAACCTGCTGATTTTCTTTCGACATCAAATCCCGCATTATTAATTTCGGAGCCGGTTACCCAGTTAAGGGTTACGTCATTCCTTACGACAATCGAGCTGAATGCCGACAATTCAATAGGCAGTGCGCCGTTATCCCAGTTTATATCGCCGCAGATTCCGTCAATTACAAGGTATGGTCCTTTCGAGCCGGCACCTTGTTGTAAAATGACTTTACCAATCTCATCAGCATCCCCGTTACCGCCAAATGGTCCTAATGTTGCTGGTGGCTCGGCTGACGGAGCACATTCAGGCGGTGAAAAAATAAACAAGCTTACTTCATCGTTATTCGGTCCGTCAAAGAATTCATATTTTAAAACCAAGAGGTAAGTAACATTTGTGGAATAATCAGCTGAAGTGTATACTTCATTATTATTTCCGGCTTTAGCTAATCCGAAAGCAATATTGCTGCCCACTTTCTTTGCATAAACCTGACCGACTCTGACACTGTTGTTTACTGATGAATCACCTAAGTGAAAGAACATGTCTCCGGTCTGTGCGGAATCAATTCTTACAAGGAAAGATATATAGACACTTCCGTCATGAACACTGTAAGTAAGGAATTTATAAACGTCTTCACCTGTGCTTGACAGACGTGCTGCATTACCAAACACACAACCGTAACAGGGATATGTCAATCCCGGTTCTACGACCGGTATTTCATTAATGCCAATACCGCTGAACGGAACCCATCCGTAATCTGTAATAAGATCACCTGTAGGATAATCGAAGTTTTCATCAAAAACCTGTGAATAGATGTTAGATGAGAATGTAAATAGTAAAATTGTAAAAAAGAATAAAATACTCTTTTTCATTGTGTTTCTCCTTTCGTTATTTTTTTTATTTGGGATTAAAATTCAAAATAAACATTTGGGGAATATTTTGAATAAGTTGTAACTAAATTAATTTATAAAAAAGTTCTATTATTATTTCTTTTACAAAACAAATTAAAATTACACGTTAATTTTATCAAGTTTATATTTTTTGGACTATGGATTCAAAGGATTCAAATGAATTCAAACAAATTGCTTCTTAACTTGTTTCTACAAATTTTCATTACCAAGAAAAGGTAAATAAAAATCAATCTACCTTCCCTTGGTAAAAAATTTGATTAAATGTTTTTAAATTATTTTACAAGTGCCATTTTCATTACTTTACTGAAGCCATTAGTTTCGAGTTTATAATAATAGATTCCGCTAGAAAGACCTGTTGCATCAAAAGTAACTGAATGATATCCGGCAACAGTACAGTTGTTTACTAAAGTTGCAATCTCTTTACCGGAGCTATTATAAATTTTTAATGAAACAAATCCATCTGTAACTATATCAAAATCAATTTTTGTAGTCGGATTGAACGGATTCGGATAATTCTGAGACAGATTAAAGTCAGATGGTGTTCCAACTTCTATTGCAAGTTCAAGATTATGGTATTCAAAGTTTCCGTTGAAATCAGTTTGCTTCAATCTGTAATTGTATTTTCCTGTAACGACATTTTTGTCAGTGTATGAGTAGTAGTTTGTGCTGTTAGTTGTACCATTACCCGAAACATTACCAACAGAAGACCATTCATTTCCTTCAGCAGTCTTTCTTTCTATGCTAAATCCTGAATTGTTAAATTCGGAAACTGTTGTCCAGTTCAATGTCACATTCCTGTTAGTAACTCTGTAAGTAAATGCTGACAACTCAACCGGTAATGCACCCCAGTCTTCTTCTGTAACTTTTTCAACTACCACAGGCTCGGCAATAACCAGTCTTTGAGATCCCGGGCATGTATAAGTAATTCCCTGTGGATAAATGGCTGATGCCTCGGCAGTAATGATTCCTGTTGATGTACCGGAAACTGTTACTTCGGGAGAATTTCCTGATGCATCTGTATTAACTGTACTAAAATTTATAGTTCCCTGGCTTATGCTTAGCTGAATGTTACTTATCGATATTCCATTCCCGTTCTGATCCTCTGTCCTGACATAAAATTCATCGGGACCAATTCCCGGCTGGATCGAAATTGTTGTAAATACTTCCGTCACTGTGCTTCCTCCGTTTGCATCAGCATCATCTGCTATAACCTGTGCACGGTTTCTGATAGTTGCATCTGTTACTGTGCTTATATTTACTCCATCAGAAAAATGCCAAATTGCGATTTGGGTTGCAGCGATTTCATTATTTGTTCCAATCATTCCCGGAGGATTGGGATTGAACGGATAATAGTGATTTAGAATATAAACAATTTTTGGATTTGAAACTGCGGAATCATGATGACACGTATCCGGGAAACTTATGGTCCTTGTTATATCAACACAATAAAAAAGTGTTGCGTCGCCGTCTACTGATCCTTCGATAAGTCTTGCATTTACATTTCTTGAATTGCCTGTGTGAGGATCAATGAATGTAACTCCTGCGCCGCCGCCTGTTCCTGTAATGTTAGCATCAGTCGAACCAAACTGACTGAAAGTTACGTTTGTTAAAACAGTAAATGATAGAAAAAAGAATAGAATAATTCTTTTCATGGTGTTTCTCCTTTCGTTATATTTTTTTTATTTGGGGTTTAAATCAAAATAGCATTCGGGAATATTTTGATTTTTTTTATTTTTTATAATGGGATTAAAAATAGTTTTTCCTAATAATTAGTTCCTTACAAAATAAAATTATTGTTAAGGCTTGTCAATAGGAAATAAATGTACTCTATAAATGTAAAATCAATCCTAATAAAATCCTAACAAAATAAAAAATCATGGTGCAAAAAAATTTAGTATTTCATACAGAAACATTTTCTGATTTGTAAACTTTATTTTTCATCTTGTTCAAATTTTTTGCATATTAATTATTTTACAAACAGCGTGTAAACTATTGCCGGGACTACGTTTGCGGTTAGCAGATAATCCGGATTATTAAAAGACGGGTTTCTTTAAACACTATATATGATGTAAAAATTTAATCTGTAAAAATTGTATACCATAAAAAATTTTAAAAACCTCTTTTTATTTAAGAAAAGGATTTCAAAAAAAATATTTTTCTTTTCGATTGCAGATTTTAGTAAAAAAAAGCGGAGCTTGTATGCTCCGCCTTTTTAAAATTTTTTTTACAACCGGTTACTTTATCAAAGCCATCTTCATAATTTTACTGATACCGTTTGACTCGAGTCTGTAATAATAAACTCCACTCGACAAACCGGTTGCATTGAAATTGACTGAATGGTATCCTGTTGTTTTGAATTCATTCACGAGATTTGCAATTTCTTTACCGGAAACATTAAATACCTTTAAAGTTACAAAGGCGTCCGAAGGCAAGTCAAAATTGATTGTTGTAGAAGGGTTAAACGGATTCGGATAATTTTGACTTAATCTGAATTCGGACGGAGCTTCCATGGCAATTGTATTTCTCATTGGTGAAGTTAAATGAATGTTTGAGAACCATGCCTGATATTCATTGTTGACTGAATATTCAAACCAAAAACAACTGACAACATTGCCTGAAGCGGCAATTCCGATACCGGTTCCTATATAACTTGAAATGCCAAACAACATCTTATCGGCAGGTAATCTTTGCATAAGAAACTTGTGATTTGAGATTTTGATGTCAGTAAAATTTGCTCCTCCGTTTGTTGATCGGGACAAAAAAACTTCGGAAGAATCTCTTGTAACCGGATTTGCATTTCTTGTATCATAGTAAAGCACATTCACTCCCCCTTCTTCATCTACAGTAATTGCGGGAAATACCTGATATACGGATCTTCCCCCCGGCACAACATCCTGATTCACTCTGTATTTTAAAGGCCATGTTGCCCCTCTGTCAGTAGAGATGTGAACCACAATATCACCGCTGTCGAGCGCCGGATAACCTGCAACTTTTTTCTTTTCTGAGGAAACAACATAGATCCATCCATTGCGCGGTCCGCCGGAATTATCTACGGCTAAAGTCGGAATTCCTATCAAAGTACAAAGATTCAGGTAAACTCTGAAATTATCTCTCATCGGATATACCTGAAATGCCTTATCTGTTGAAGTCCATGTTAAACCTCCGTCTGTTGACTTGGCGAAACCTATGTATTTATTTGATTCGGCTAGATAAGGCCATGTTACATACAATTCACCCGAAGGACTGATCGCTAAATAAGCACCGGTTCGCGAATAATCCTTCACAGGACAAATTCTGGTGGCAGTTGACCAGCTCTTTCCGTTGTCTGTGGAATATGAAAAAAAGACTGCTTTTGTTGAAGTAAAGGTTATATAACTTCTTCCGTAAAAAGGGCTTTCGGGATTAATATCGGTATAACATTCGCTTTTATCTCCGTCAGTAACTCCGGGAACGTAAACTGTTCTTGACCAGTAAAGTCCGTTGTTTGTAGAATAGCTAACACCGATTTTAAAAGGACCCCAGCCTGTTACAGGATCGGGAGCTACATAGGAAAGTATAAAAGTACCTTTTTTATCAATTGTGATTTTAGGATTTCCGATTGTCAAAATAATTTTGTTTGTAGAATCCTTTATCGAATTGCTCCCGGACCAGCTTATGCCTCCGTTAGTTGATATGTATACACCGGTTGAATATCCGCCGGGCTTCACGTCTGTTACGGTTGAGCCGGCTATTATAAGAGGATTTGACGGATGCACTGCTATTGTTGATTCTACCTGTGTCACCGTATCGCGAAAAACCCAAAAGTTTTCAGATCCTGTTAAAGAAGCTGAAATTGATGCTGAATCCCGGGGAGGAGCCGATTTACCGGCGGAGTTTATGATGACAACAAAAAACAAAGTAAATACCGGAAAAAGTAGATTTTTAAAAGTCATATAATGAAATTTAAAGTTAATAAATAATTATCATTAGAACGAATAATTTATATACACTAAGTTAATTGCAATCAGCATTTAACAAATATATTTTTATAAAAAAAAATACTGTGAGTGTGAAAAATATTTTAACAGGAAATTAATTTTGAATAATTAATCCTGTCAATGTTTTATTTGGGGTAGTTTAGGTAAGGTTAATTTGGGTAACGTTACTTTTTAGAAAAGCTGATTTTGGGATTCTCTTTTTCGGGGTAAATTTCTTTTAAGAATTCTCAGCTGTGTTTAAAAAATTTTAATTATTAATTTCTTAATCAAATTAAAGATAATTGTGAATAAAGTCAATTTAGTGTTTTATTGATTATCACAAATCATTGGGGGACGATTTAGTATTGTAACCAACATTTCATCCCTACGGGATGATTTAGTATTCACATTTTTATTG
>CAYNTN010000082.1:0-4899 GCA_964399995.1 uncultured Ignavibacteriaceae bacterium | reverse complement strand
ATTGTAACCAACATTTCATCCCTACGGGATGATTTAGTATTCACATTTTTATTGTTACCAATATTTCATCCCTACGGGATGATTTAGTATTCACATTTTTATTGTTACCAATATTTCATCCCGACGGGAAGATTTAGTATTCACATTTTTATTGTTACCAATATTTCATCCCTACGGGATGATTTAGTATTCACATTTTTATTGTTACCAATATTTCATCCCTACGGGATGATTTAGTATACACATTTTTATTGTAACCAACATTTCATCCCTACGGGATGATTTAGTATTCACATTTTTATTGTTACCAATATTTCATCCCGACGGGAAGATTTAGTATACACATTTTATTGTAACCAACATTTCATCCCGACGGGATGATTTAGTATTCACATTTTTATTGTTACCAACATTTCATCCCTACGGGAAGATTTAGTATTCACATTTTTATTGTTACCAATATTTCATTCCGACGGGATGCTCATTATATTTAAGATTACAATTCAAATATTAAGCATTTAGAATAGTACAAATGTCCTTATTTAATAAGCGCCATCTTCATTACTTTACTCATACTGCCAGTTTCAATCTTATAATAATATATTCCGCTGGATAGGTCAGACGCATTAAATGCAACCGTATGATATCCCGCAGAAACAAAATTATTTAATAATACTGCAACTTCTTTACCTGAATTATCAAATACTTTTAATGATACATAACCATCTATCGGCAAATCAAAATCAATTTTTGTAGATGGGTTGAAAGGATTTGGATAGTTTTGTCTAAGTTTGAATCCGGAAGGAATTCCTACTTCCACTTCTGAATTCAAATTGTAATATTCAAAACCTCCATTGAAATCAATTTGCTTTAATCTGTAATAATATTTTCCCGAAACTAATCCTCTATCAGTGAAAGAATAACTATGAGGTACAATCGAAGTTCCGTTTCCTGTAACCTTTCCAACGGTTGTCCATGCGTCCGACATCACGTGTCCGGCGTCTCGCCTCTCAATTTCAAATCCCGAATTATTTAACTCTGCATTCGTAGTCCAGGTTAATGTTACATTTCTGTTAACTACAGAAGCATTTAATGCTGAAAGTTCAACAGGCAGTACTGCATCGGAAAATTCATAACATCCAATCGTCGGCGAAATTGGATTTCTTATTTCGTCTAAAATGTCTGTTGTAACTTCTGCAATCGGTGTAGCTGCCAGTAAAAGCGGTGAAGATGAATTTAACGGGATAAGATAATTTGGTTGAGACAGTGCATAAACAGGATCCGCGCTTATTGAATTTGCATCCTGCGGAACCGGTGTAAATGCAGTTTTCCATTCAGCAAGTGTAGCAAATTGCCTGAAAGGATATTCCCCGGCAGCTCCAATTCTTCCCTGGGGATTTCCATTAGTGAAGTAATTATTATAGTTACAATTTCCGGAACCCCATAAATAATTTGTATTTGGCAATGTTATGCAATAGCTTGTCGGTAATGTCATTGTATCGGAAGTACAGTCAACATAAATGGAATTATTATTTATTTTGAGCGCTGAGTCACCGGTTGCAGATGAAATATATATTCCTATTGCCGGACTTGAAGCAGCATCGGAAAATTCTCCGGCAGGATCCAGATCACCTTTAATATAAATGGAATTATAGGCGATCAGATCACCTCTGCTTCCTGTATGAGATATGCCCCCTGTATATTTCAGTAAATTTGAGTTTCCCCTTACATCATAAATCTCATTGTTTGTAATTTTATTACCTGTTCGAAATCCAAAATAATCTGTAGCGCAATAGATGCCGACTGCAGAAAACGATCTTCCTTCTCTGATGTGATGAACCTTGTTTGCATTAATGATATTATTTCTTCCAGTGGTCACTGTAGTCGTGAACAAGCTTGGAGAGTCGTTTCCGACAGCAATTCCTATTCTATCGCTTCCTGCGGTTGTCAGTGTTGAAGGTCCTCCTACATATTGTACTTCATTTTTTGAAATACTGCAGCCGTTTTGATACAGAATATAAATTCCTGTTTTGCCTATGGCATCTGAGCCAAACGCACCGGGTCCAATCAGATTACTTTCAATTCTGTTATTTGCACTTAAGCTGACATCAGCCCCGCCGTGCATGACAACTCCATAACGGCATCTGATTATCCGGTTATTCAGAATTGAATTATTATTATTGTTTCTTCCGGGATTGATCCCGATGGAAAATGAACCAAGTAATATACCGTAGGAATTTAAAGCTGAAGAATCAACCCTTACATTAGTGGAAATGTTACAATTTCTTATAACGTTATTCTTCGCTCCGGCAGTATCAGTTAGCGATGACCCGTTGGAGAGCCATATGGCAGCAGTATTTTGACTGTTTCCGTTATTTCTAATTGTCAGATACCTGCCCGCACCACCTATTCTTCCGTCAATTGTAACATTGTCAGCGCCGATTAACCTAATTACTGCTGCTCCTCCCAGATTACCTTCAACTGTTACACCTGCAGCATTTGATGTGGTGATTACAACTGATGAATAATTTGCAGCACCGGTCCCGCTTGCATTCAGAGATGCAGTCTGCGGTTCATTAGTACTTGAGATCACATCAACTGTGATTGCTCCCGAATGGCCGCCTGCATTTATTGCATCAAGAGCATTGTTTAAATTCGCATATGATCCTGCTCCAGGATTTACAATCACATTTTGAGAATTTACATTTAATGTAAAAAACAAAGTTAAAATAAGTACAAAGAATATTTTTTTCATAGATTATTGGGTTCATTTTTGAAAGTATAATAATTTCAGTTAATTTATTTTTATGGAAACTTCGGTTTTTGCTGATGAAATCTTTAGTGATATAGAATCAGAAAATTATGTATACAATATGCAAAGACAACATTATCAAATAAAGTTATTTAAAAATATTTTCATTCCCGCGGGGTACAAACATCATGCTGACCCGGAATTCATAAATTCATTATCGATCTTTTCAATCAGCCAGGTTTTTCTTCGTAGATTGTTATTGTTCAAGATTTCGGATTTGATTTTAGTAAAATCCACCTGAGCCGAATTGTTATTTTTTCCCATTAATAAAATTCTATAGTATTTAAGAAAGCCCAGATTGCTTTTAATCACATCTTTTGATAATATTTTATTGCCGCTCAGGAAATGTCTGAAAGAATCTATAAGAGATAGTGCACTATCGGTATAATTTAAATCATAATATATAAGAAGGCGCAGCGTATCGAGATCCATTTTAATGATAAAATCATTAACCTTTACAGCCGCGATCATCTTCAGAGATTTTTCATATTCTTTTTTTTCAAAATTTAGCAAAGCCATGCTGTAGTATAAAATGTTTTTTTTCAAAACCGGATCATGATAATTTTCATTTTCAAGAATAAATTTTTCTGCAAATTCAAGCTCTTTAAGTCTGAGAGAATAGAGCAGAATGGTTCTGTATTCGGAAAAATTAATAAACCCCTTTTCTTCACTTACAAAAAGACCGGTTTCGCTCATGTATTTATAATTCAAAAACAAATCCTCATTGAGTTCATGAATGTTTCTGGAAATATTCAGCAGGTAATAAAAATTAAGATGGGAAAAAAAAGTATACAAAAGACTTTTACTAAGCTCATCAGCCATATTAAAAATAATATTTTTCATTATTTTCAGATTACTGATTTCATATGGATTCTTAAAAATAGTAATGTCAATTTTGCACAAAGAAACCAACATTTTCTCTGTATCTGTCAGCTCGCTGTTATTTTCCAGATAACTTATTAAATCAAATAGTTTATTAACTTTGTCAAAATAACCGCTATCACCTTCGGAATCCCTGAATGAATTTTGAACAATGAGCATGTGATTTGTATAATCAGTAGTTGTCAAAAGCATATGAAACAATATGTAAATATGCGATTTTATCAGGCAATGTTTAATGTTTTGGATTTCATTTATTCTGATGAAATAACTTGCCTTAAGCTCTTCCCTGCAGTGCTTATAGTAAAAAGTATCTGCTTTGATTTTTGAATTCTCCGAAATATTTTTTTCAGTCTTGGTCATCTGCTTTTCAAAAAAACCTGTCAGATGTTTTTTATCAAACTGATCAAGAAGACACGTAATTCTTCTGTCTTCATTTTCAGATATATTTTTATAAATAAGGTAATTTTCAGCCAGCTTCATCAGATTTGAAATATATTTTCTGAAAAGAGTGTCATTGAAAACTTTATCCCGAAAAATGCTCTCAAATATTTTTTCTTTTGAAAGGTCATTTTCCTTGAATTCAGGATGAAATCTTACCAATTCATTGTATAAATTAATTAGCACAGTCTGGGAATTAAAGAAAGGCGAAGAAATGAATTTCTCAAATTCCCTGATTTCATTTTTTGAAAAACTCTTAAGTAATTTTATGAAATTTATCTCTGAAAAAATCATTTTTAAAACATGATTTGGGATTCACATTATGTTTAAATATACCGGAAATAAGTCTAAATTTCTATTAAAATTAAAGGATTCTCAAACTATTACCTGAGATTTTGATTTCACAAAATTACATATTTTTCTTTGGTGACTTCATCAAAAATACTTAATTTTGTATGAAGTTAACATTAAAGTATATTAACGGAAATTTAATTAAACCTGGCACCCAAAACCAGGTTAATTAGATTTGTTCTTTTATATCCATAGAATAGAAATAATGATACAACTTGAATTCAAAATATTCCCCAAATGTTTATTTTGAATTTTAACCCCAAATAAAAAACAAAAAACGAAAGGAGAAACATCATGAAAAAAAGAGTTCTATTCTTTTTTTTAGCAATTGCTTTATCTATGACTTCATCATCGTACTCTTCTCAAATACAGTACGGATTTAGTACCGCTATTGTAACAGCTATTGGTCAGGGCAC
>CAYNTN010000081.1:8853-21488 GCA_964399995.1 uncultured Ignavibacteriaceae bacterium | reverse complement strand
ACACTCTATACACTCTATACACTCCACACACTATACACTCAATTGAGATTTAATTTTAAAATTAAATTTCTTATCTTTATTAAGATTCAGTCTAAATAAACAAAACAAAATTGATACCCGAGGAAATTAAAAATACTTTCATCAGTTATTTGAAGCAAAATGCTCACAGAATAACTAATGAAAGATTTCTTATTTTAGATGCAGCATTAGACATGCAGGTTCATTTTGATGCAGATGAACTGTATCTGCAGATGAAGAATAATTATATTAATGTTTCCAGAGCAACTGTTTATAAGACACTTGAACTGATGAACGAGTGCAACATTCTGACCAAGCATAATTTTAAAGGCGACAGGACAAGATATGAAACAAAAATTGGACGAAACCACCATTACCACATTATATGCATTACCTGTAAGAAAATAATAGAATTTGAATATCCGGAAATCGAAAAAATAAATAAAAAAGTCTGCAAAGAGAATAATTTAACAATGGTTGATCACACAATGCAGGTTTTTGCGAAGTGTGAAAATCCGGGGAAGTGCAAGCATAACGTAAATAATTTCAACTGAAATCACAGGTAAATGCATCAGATTACATGAGAACAGCTGCGGATTTAAACTTAGGTGAAAAAGCAATTATAAAGGATGTTGACAATTCTCATACTTCCTCACACAGGATTTTAGAAATGGGTTTTACTCCGGGTCAGGAAATTGAATTATTAAATAAATCACTGTTCAATGACCCGATTGCTTTGTCAATCCGCGGATCAATAATAGCCATCAGAAAAAATGAAGCAAAGTGTATAATAATTTGAGCTCAACTACTCTTAATAAAATTCCTCTTATAACTTTAGTAGGTCAGCCGAATTCCGGTAAGACTTCTTTATTCAATTTTCTCAGCGGTAAAAAATTTAAAACGGTAAACTATCCCGGATCCACTGTTGAATATTCAATTTCAAAAATTCTAAGCAAGCACGCTGTAAACGCTGACATACTTGACTCGCCCGGCATAATTAGTCTAATTCCCTCTTCTCCTGATGAAAAGCTTTCCGTTGAAACACTTTATTCTCATCCTAAATTCGGCAGACCGGATATAATCGCAGTGACTGTTGATGTGAGCCAGTTGTCTCGACATTTGTATTTAGTCAAACAGCTAATCGATTCCAATTTCAAAGTAATAGTTGTATTAACTATGCTTGACATTCTTCACAAAAAAGGTTTGGAAATATCTGAAAGCAAGCTAAGCAGTATTTTGAATTGTAAAGTTGTCAGTTTTAACGGGGTCACAGGCAAAGGAATTGAAAATCTTTTAAAGGCAATTAAAGATGAGATAAATGAATTTAATTTTGAAGCGCCGGATAACTTTATTAATAAGCCGTCAGCAAAGCATAAAAATAGCTTAATAGAATCATACAGTGAGATCGAGAAAATAGAAAAAGAAGTTTTATTTCATAAAGAAAGTATTGAAGCAAACGGTAAGATAGATCTGCAAACGATCAACGAAAATCTTATTGTTTTAAATTCTCCGCGACAGAATTTAAAACCTGATGAATTTACTTTAAGGCTTGACAAAATTATACTTCATAAATTCTGGGGGGTAATTATATTTTTTCTAATAATGTCTTTTACTTTTACTTCTATCTTCTGGCTTGCTGCTCCTTTAATGGATCTTGTTAACGACGGTTTTTCTTTGCTATCAGAAAGTGCAGAGAACTTCCTCGGAGATGGAATATTCGGAAATTTAATTTCCAACGGAATAATAAGCGGTGTAGGCTCCGTATTGGTTTTCCTCCCGCAGATACTGATTTTATTTTTAATACTGGGTTTCCTTGAAGACTCCGGCTATTTAGCACGCGGAGCAATGCTTATAGATAAACCATTATCGAAAATAGGACTCAACGGAAAGTCATTCGTTCCACTGCTCTCGGGATTTGCCTGTGCCATTCCGGCTATGATGGCTACACGAACAATCACAAACCGGCGCGAAAGATTATTAACCATATTCATTATTCCTTTGATGAGCTGCAGCGCTAGACTTCCTGTATATGCATTGCTGATTGCTTTTCTCACACCGCAGGACAAACCATGGATAGGAGGTCTGGTATTAGCGGCAATATACATTTTCAGTATAACAAGTTCTGTAATTATAGCTGCAATTGTAAATAAGTTCAAAGGAAGACTAATTAAAGAAAGTGATGATTCTTCATTCATACTTGAGCTTCCGGCTTACAGAAAACCTAAGCTTAGCATTGTGATAAGCAACACTATGAAGAATGCAAAACAATATGTAAAGAAAGCCGGTCCGATTATTCTTTATCTTTCATTAACACTTTGGGTACTGACTTACTTTCCTAACTATGATCCGGTTGTCCCGGATGAATCAAATAAGGCTCCAGAAGAAGTTGCACAATTAAAAGCCGAAGAAAGAATGTCAACTTCTTATGCATCATATCTCGGAAAATTTATTGAACCTGTAATGACACCGATTGGAATGGACTGGCGTGTCGGAGTTTCTCTGATAGCAACTTTTGCTGCGAGAGAAGTCTTTGTGAGTTCGCTTGCACTGATTTTTAAAATAACTGATGAAAGTGATGACCTGCAAAATTCCATTTTATATGCAATGAAAGACGCTACGATCGGTGATACTGATCAGAGACTATTTACAACTGCAACGACAGCAGGACTGATCGTATTTTTCGTCTTTGCCATGCAGTGCTTGTCAACAGTTGCAATAGCAAAAAAGGAAACGGGCAGCTGGAGAATACCGGTGCTGCAGATAGTGATATTCACTTCCCTCGCCTATGTTTTGACTTTTATCACCGTGAATGGATTGAGGGTGATTGGGGTCAGTTAATTCAGAATTTTGATTCATCAAATTGGGATTTTCTTTTCATCCTCTATTTAACTCGTTGCCGCTAAATTGAATCTTTTCAACCCTTCACCCTATCTCCTTTTGTCACCTTTCTCTTAACGCGACAAAACTTTATTTCACACTGATGGTACAAATTTAGACGGATTTTAAACTTTTAATCACCGCACTGAAAACCCAAAACATCCCCTTGCAAGAATCAATTCAAAGAGGTAAAAAGCAGATTCCAGGTCATCGTAATGCATATCTTAGCAGCTCAAAACCAAAACATAACGGTATGAACTCAATTTAAACACACACACATCAGAACATTTTATCATGAGCTCAATTCAAGCACTTTGAATTAAAAAACATTCCCGATCAAAACATCAGCAAAATAACACAAGAAAAAAACATTGTAACAAGATGCTAAAACAAAGTAACACACGACAATAACATTATAACACGATGCTAAAACAATATAACACGCGACAAAAACATTATAATACGATTCTAAAACAAAGTAAGACGAGATAAAAACATTATCAGTTAGCAGTTAGCAGTTAGCAGTTAGCAGTTAGCATTGTTCATTATTCATTATTCATTATTAATTATTAATTGTTCATTATTCATTGACTAGTGTCAGATGGTCATGGTTGGCTAAAGATGATGGAAGATAGAAATTTAACTTCGCACGCCTATGATGAAGAAACAGGCTGGTTATAATAAAATAAAGAACAGTGAACTTCTTTATCATATTGACAGAAATGGTAAGCTGATATTTTCAGGGGAGTAAGGAAAAGTCGGATGAAGAGTTGCCAATCTGAGTAGAATTTTACCTGTGACTGATTAATTCTATTTTTTCAACTCAAATAATTTCTCGTTGAACCATTGTTTAAAGACTGTGTGATCATTCTGATTCAGGATTTTTACTTTTAGTATTGAATGCTGATAATCATCATAATTCAGTTTCAGCTTATGAAGCATGGTAAAATTTTCCAAAAAATCCCTGTAAATTTTTTTATGACGCTCTTCTACCTGGGTATGTCTTGTCAGTGTATGTTTAAAAGAATCAATAATAGAATAAATTTCTTCTGTCCTGCCAAGTTCGTAATAAATTGCCAATCTCAATCTTTGTGTGTAAATGAGAAGAAAAAAATCTGTTGGACTTAAATTGCTCAAAAGGTCCGCTGCTTTCTCAAAATTTTTTTTAATGAATTCAAATAGAGAATAGTGATAAAAATGTGCATTGTCCCTGTGAGGCGGATTGATCTTTTCTCTGTAATTCTTAATAAAGTTTTCTACCCATTTAAATTTTTTTAAATAAAGACCGGTATGAACCGAAGCAGAATAAAAGCCATATTCCATGAACATATCTTTTCCTCTTCGTGTATAGTACTCACCCTCCAGTATTTCATTAATAATTTCAAAACATGCTTCAAAATTTCTTTTTATAATTGTATAATTCAAAATACTAATGTAAAGCACATGCAAATCGTTATGTCCAAGTTTATTTTTATCCTTTTTAATTCCGACATGTAATTGATCAAAAGTGTTTTCATCCGCATCCCCCATTGAAAGCTTTAATGAGTTGAAATAAAGCTTAATGGCAGGTGTATCATCATATTTGTATTTTTCAATGTGCTGCTTAATTTCATTATAAAATCTGAGTTCAGGTTTTGAATCAAAATCAACTGCATTACTCACAATGCTGCAATAGGTTGTCAACAGCCTTGCAAGAAAAAATTTAATCAGTAGTATGGAATTATCCGTAACTTTACTTACAAACTCCCCATGCTTCCTGCCTGTCTTCTTGTCAACTATAAATAATGACCAAAACTCTCTTTCAAGCTGGTATAAATTAAAAAGGTACGATTCATCTTTCCTGGTCTTGTTCAGATTCGACAGGATCTTTTTATAATTGATATTAAACAAATCTGTCAATCCTCTCTTTTTGAATTCTTTCAATAAACTTAAGCCATATTCAAAATCCTTATGCTGTGTATTCTCGAATACTAAAAAACTTTCCGCAAGTTTGTAGAGATCTGATGCAAGGTTTCTCATTACACCTTCATGATATTTTTTTTGCGGGAAAAGTTTTGAATGGATGTAATTCAGATTATAGTTTCTGCTGGAAAAATCAGGATAATACTTAACAACTTCCTTGAAAAAATTTGTTACGTTCACACTTCCATTATGATATGGTGATTCTACAAATTTTCTGAATCTCCTTATCTCGTCCGGAGTAAATGCAGATAAAATTTCAGTGAGTTTGAGATCTTTCATGGTTGTTAAAGATAAATTTATTCCCGTTAATATAAAATTCTTAAAGCTGATTTGTTTGATTTGATTGAATTTTAAAAAAATAATTAGTTTGATTTTGGTATGAGCAGGAGAAAGAAATAATTGAATGTTGCTTCACATTACATAAATATCCCATAATGGGAAAATTGGTTTCAGCAAACTTGTTCTCCGGTTAAAAATCAATAACAAAGTTAATTTAAACTTAAAGTTAAGAATAGTTTTTAAATATTACTTCTAAACTACTAATCCATTTCGAGCTATTTCGAACAAGTCCAAATCTTCAAATTATTAACAAAAATAACAACTAATTCTTTAAATTATACTGTCCTTCTACAGAATTCCGAGCTATAAATTAAAAAAAATTTCTTTGCAGTTGGGAAATCTCTAATATTATTTTTGCAATGGTGTTAGAACTCAAATCAAATTTTAAATTTTTATTTTGAAAATTTTCTCCCGGTACTGCACATCATTATTCTAACACCAACTTTCCAACGGAAAGAAATTAGAGAGTATCGGGAGAAGTTAAAACAATTACAAATTTCAAATTACAAATTTTTTTAAAAAAAAGGAGAAACTCTAATGAAAAAAATTATTCATTTATTCAGGATTCAATTACTCCTGATTGCATTTATAAATACACAATCTTTTTCAGCTAGTGAACTTTTCAGAAGCAATGCTTCGGGGAACTGGAATTCGACAGCAACATGGGAAATGTCAACAAATGGTGGTGCAAACTGGACAACAACTTCACTTATTCCAAGTTCAGCAAGCGGAACAATTACAATCCGAAATCCTCATACAGTAACAGTGAATTCAAACGAAAGTGCTGATCAACTAGTAATCAGCACAGGAGCACAGATTACTATCACCAATGGATTTGAACTTAAGCTAGTTGACGGCACTTCGCAGGATTTAAAACTTGAAACCGGTGCTTCTGTTTCCGGACCCGGAAATATTAGAACAAGAGGTGTCAGAGTTGATCTAACTCTAGTTAACGGCTGTAACTTCAGTGCACCGCTCATAGTTGACAGCGGAACCTGCACCGCCGGTGACATTGCAAGTCCCTTTATCGGAAAATTTAGCGGAGCAATTACAATTAATAGCGGAGCTTCAATAACTCCCTATGGCGGTCAGACAATTCAGGCAAATGATAATGTGACAAACAACGGAACAATTGCTGTTTCAACAAATTCCTCTTTTGCAATGCGAGGAGCCTCATTCGTTAACAATGGTGTAATAACCATACTTAACCTTTCATTTGATTCGATAACAAGCATATCGGGTACTGGAATAATTACAGCCTCTAGTCTTTTGTCAATCGGAAGTTCGGGTAATGTATCCCTTGCAAGCGATGTTACTTTTTCCCCAAACACATTTAATATTAATTCAGGCGGAGTCTTAAATCCCAATACAAAAATTTTGACTCTTACTTCAGGAACAATGACATTAAACTCCGGTGCGACAATATCAAACTCCGGAACATTCAGGACGCAGGGAACTCCGCTTATAAACATAAAACAGGGAGCAAGCTTTCTCGCCCCATTCAATGTAAATACAGGAACTACAACTATTTCGGAAGGAAGCAGTCCGAGCGCACCCGTGATGAATGGAACTGTTTCAGTTGATCCGGGTGCATCACTGATTCCCGGTGCAGGTCATAATCTAATTTTAAGAAATAATGTAGTTAATAACGGAACACTAGGACCGAATACAAATTCTACAATGACAATGAAAGGTTCATCACTGGTAAACAATGGAGCAGTAACGGTTGCAGTGTTTAGATTAGATTCGACAACTACACTCTCAAGTACGGGGACTTATACGAGCAGTTCAATTTTTGTAGGAAGTCAGGGAAATGTAACATTAAGTAATGATGTAGCATTTACAACTGCTTCAGTTTTTGAAATCAGTACGGGAGGAGTTTTCAATCTTAATGGAAAAATTTTTACTTATAATTTAGGATTATTTACTTTGAAAACAGGTGCGTCGGTGAATCCGGGAACGTTCAAAACTCAAGGCAGCGTAAGACTTACCATTGATACAGGTTCAACTTTTAATTCAAATTTAAAAGTTAATAACGGAACAACAACAATATCACAAAGCACCGCACCTTTCATACCCAGGTTAAATGGAACAATAACAGTTGACAGTGGTGCGACACTTACAAATACCGGCGGCTCCAGCATACAGGCAAACAATGATGTGCTCAATAACGGAACCATTACTCCTTTTAATTCACATTTCAGGGTTAATGGATCATCTTTTATAAATAATAATAATGTCGATACTGAGTTAAGATTTTTAAGCGGCAATCATACTTTAAGCGGTATAGGATTTACAAATTCAACTTTAATATTTTTAACCGGAAGCAATGTATCACTTACATCCAATCATAAAGTCAGAGACATTAACATTAATTCCGGAGGAGCATTTGATATCACAGGAAAGAAGCTTTCTGTAACCGCATCCAATCCGATAATAAACAACGGAACATTCAACACAACAAGCAGCACAATCGAATACATCGGGACTTCATTTCAGAATATTTCCTTTGCAAATATTTCTTATAAAAATTTAAGAATTAATAATGCCTTATCGACCGGATTGTTAAATAATATTTCAGTTGCAGACACACTTTCAGTCTTAAGCGGGGACCTATTTTTATTTGGTTTCATAATTACTCTATCTCCTGTGGGGTTTTTAGTTGAAACTCCCGGGAATACTGTCACATACGGTAGTGGACACATTACAACAACAAGAGTCTTGAATGCTCCATCAAACCTGAATGTCGGGGGGTTAGGAGCAGTCATCACGACTTCGCAAAATCTTGACACTGTTGAAATCAGAAGAGGTCACTTGCAGTTTAGTATCAATGGTGTACTCAGTGTTTCAAGATATTTTGACATAACCCCGAAGAACAATTCATCCCTTAATGCGACATTGGTTTATAAATATGATGATTCGGAAGTGGGAGTTAATAATGAAGGGAGCCTGGCTCTGTTTCGTTCAACCAACGGCGGCTCTACATTTACAATTCAGGTCGGAGTTGTAAATACAAATACAAATGCAAATACCATTACGCTTTCGGGAATAGATGCATTTTCAAGATGGACAGCAGGAAGGGGAGCGGTAAGCTCTCAGATTAAAATTATTCCCGAAGGATTTTATAACATCAATACAAAAAAGCTTGCAATGAAAGACACAGTCAGAATTTATATAAGAAACAATACTCCTCCTTATGCGATAATTGATTCATCCAAGTCTGTAATCGATTCAAATAATTTTACCGGAACATTTAATTTCCTAAATACTCCGGGCGGAAGATATTATCTGCAGAGCAATCACAGAAATTCAGTTGAAACGTGGAGCAAAGATTCCGGGGAAGTCTATACACTCGGAACAGGTTTAAATTTTGATTTCACCACAAATGCATCACAGGCTTTTGGAAACAATATGAAGCAGGTAGATACATCGCCGATTCGTTTTGGAGTTTACAGCGGTGACGTCACAAGAGACGGATCGGTGGATCTGACTGACATCACAAACATCTTTAATGATGCAAACAGCTTTTTAACCGGGTATAAAGTTACGGATATTACAGGAGATAGAGTTGTAGATTTGAGTGATATAACTTTAGCTTATAATAATTCGGCGAATTTTACTAGTGTAGTGAGACCGTAAAATGCAAGACGTAAGACGCGAGACGTTGTCTTGTTCTGAATTAGTTTATAAAAATGTAACTTACATTATGTAAAACTATTTTCAGGACAAGACACTTTCCCGCCGTTGTTGGTTCCAAAAGTTGCCTGAACAGTTTCGAATTTAGGATATAAATTAAATGGCAACTTTTTGGTCACCAACAACCAGAAAGAATGAATGCAAGTCTGCAATCGGAAATAAACATCAATAAAGAGTTTACGACTATGCGAGGACTCAGCGAGAAAGACATTCACCCGCTGTGCCATGCAGTAATTATAGCAAATTCATGTTTGTTCAGGCAGGTGACACACCGGAGACCACGAAGATAGAAAATAAATCGGGTATTGTTTTTATTGATATTTTTACAATTATATTGCAATAAGTTAATGTTAATAAACGTGAAAAGAAGAGTATGGCTTTACATTTGGGTATTTTCTAACAATCCTTTCTTTGCAGAATAAATGAAATTTATTTATGTTATTTTAGTTAAAGGTTTCAGATGCCTGAAATTCCTTCCGGATCACCTTTCAACTTAAATTAAACAATCACGACCCAAATGAAGAAAATTATTTTCATGTTTTTTGCAATTCTATTTGCAGGCAATTCCTTTTCACAAAATCAAAAAATATCAGATAACCTCCAAAAGAAAATACACTTCCTTAATCCATTAGAATATACAGGAGTTCTGATAGTTCTCAATGATCAGATTGATATAGAATCCCTCGATAAAGAACTATACAGGATAAATGCAACTTTGGATTACAGGGCTCAAACAGTTATCAATACTTTAAAACAGAAAGCTGAACAAAGTCAAAGACCAATTATTGATTTCTTATCCTCAGAAAATAACAGAGGTAAAGTACGAAAGTTTGAAAATTATTGGATCGTAAACTTTATATATGCCGAAGTTACAACAGAAGTAATAATGAATCTATCTACGCGAGCAGAGATAGAGTCAATAGATACAGATAATGAGATTTTATTAGTTGAACCTGTCAGAAGGGAATCTCAGAATGATAACAGTGGTATTGAATCCGTTGAAACAGGTCTGAAAGTCATACATGCAGACAAGCTCTGGAAGCTCGGACTCACCGGCGTTGGAAGAACCGTTATGAATATTGACACGGGAGTTGACGGACTACATCCGGCATTGGGTCCGAAATGGTGGGGGAATAACGGCAGAGCCTGGTATCATTCTTGGTATGATACTTCAGATTCTGTCAGAACTTATCCGGAAGACTGCTCTGATCACGGAACGCATACAATGGGAACAATGTGCGGAAGAGATTCTCAAACAGGTGACACAGTTGGAGTAGCTCCTGATGCATTCTGGATTGCAGCTGCTGTTCAAGGCTGCAGTTCCGGCGGCACTGCGAAGTTAATTGCCTCTTTTCAATGGGCTATAGATCCGGACAGTAATTCAACAACAATGGACATGCCCGATGTTATTAACTGTTCATGGAGAGATCTCAGTATAGCAACCAGTCAATGCACTTCAATTTATGTCAGTACTTTAAGTGCCGTCGAAGCCGCGGGTATTGCAGTTGTTTTTTCCGCCGGTAATAATGGTCCGGGTACATCAACGATTGATCCTCCGATCAATATCAACACAGATTCATTAAATACATTCAGTGTGGGAGCGGTTGATGGAAATATTCCGGGCTATCCGATCGCAGATTTTTCCAGCAGAGGACCTTCTATCTGCGGCGGTTCCGGTACAAACTTGATTAAGCCCGAAGTTTCAGCTCCGGGAGTTCATGTTCGTTCAACAATACCTAACAGCTCATATGGATTTATGAACGGTACTTCAATGGCGGCACCACATGTTGCAGGGTCTATCGCATTATTAAAACAGGCATATCCTAACCTGACGGGAAAACAGCTTAAAGGAATCTTATTTTCTTCAAGCTTAGACCTGGGAACTGTGGGTGAAGACAATGATTACGGTAAAGGTTTAATTAATCTCTCATCAGCATTGCAGCAAACCGGATATCTTACTTTGAATGCATTTAATATTAATTCGCCAAGTGCAGGAACAACTATTACTTCTCTGTATAATTCTTCCGAAATTTTTACAATAACATGGGATACTTCCTGTACAGGTGCAGATTACAAATGGATATTCGGAAGCCCTAATGCTTCATCAAGATTATTGACTGTTTCTTCGAATACAAATTCAATCACAATGACATTAGGGGAACTGGATGAATTGCTTGACAATGCAGGCATTGCACCGGGAGCTACATTGGTTGGTCAATGGGACATCTGGTCATATACTTTAACTCACCGGGATTCACTCAAATCAGGCAACGGACCGAGAGCAATTACAATAAAAAGAGGCGTACCGGCTTTATCAAGCTTCAATTTAATATCACCTGTAAGCGGCACCACTCTGACTACATCTGCATTTAATGTATCATCAATAAACATTAACTGGAGCAGGTCAGGTGAAGCAACTACTTACAAGTGGAAATTCGGAAGCCCGGGTATCTCCAATGTCAAAATATCATTAAATTCAGGAAACAACGGATATGATACTATGCTGACTCTCATAAATAACTCACTCGACGGAACACTTAACGGACTTGGAATAAATCCGGGAGATTCCATAGTCGGAGAATGGTCAGTATGGGCATACAATGGTTTCGACTCTGTGAAAGCTTCTCAGAATAATTCATTGACAATACGAAGAGAACCGCAGAGCAATGTTCTGGTAATTTATGATTCTACAAATACGAACTGCAGAATTTCAAGAGATTCAGTAGTTGCAAATCTTAACGGTCTTGGTCTGACATATCAGCAGTATAACAGAAAGGGATCTCTTGCAACAAATTCAATTTCATTTAAAGGTTTTGACAAGGTCATACTTCTTGGTGAAGGTAATTCCGTTATGTCAAATTCAATCAAAGATTCACTTAAAGCTTATCTTACTTCAGGGGATTCATTACGAAAAGCAAAACTGATAATAATGGCAGAGGACATCGGATTTCACTTTGACAGGTTCGGATCAGCATTTTATGATTCAGCATTTTGCAGGAGCATGTGTGGATTTCAATTTGTCGCAGACAGACCGGGAATTTCGGGAGCAAAAGGAATTGTAGGTGTTTACATAAATAATGAATGGTCTGACAGCACATACGGTCCTTCAACAGATGTATTAAAAAGATCAGCATCTGTACCTTCTTCTGAAACTAAAAATTTATACAAGTACAGATTATTCACTGATTCGATGAACGCTATCGGGAGAATATCGGAAACTTATAATGTAGCAGTGTTTGCAGTCGATATTGAATCATTACGACCGGCATTTGATTCCCCGGCAGGTTCACCTGTAAAAAGATTATTAAAAGGAGGGCTCAATTTTGTTGACGAAATAATCACATCTGTAAATCAGACAAACATGTCTGTAATTCCGCAAGAGTATTCATTGTCACAAAATTATCCTAATCCGTTTAATCCCGCTACTAAGATAAACTTCTCGATTCCAAAACAGGGATTGGTGACAATGAAAATTTACGATGCTCTTGGTAAAGAGGTAATGACACTTGTAAATGAAACTAAACAAGCCGGGAATTATGAAGTTGAGTTCAATGGCAGTAATTTAGCTAGCGGAGCTTATTTCTACAGGATCGAGAGTGGTGAGTTTACGAGTATTAAGAGAATGATGCTGATCAAATAGAGTGTATAGAGTGTATAGAGTGTATTGAGTGTATTGAGTGTATTGAGTTGTATTGAGTGTATTGAGTGTATTGAGTGTATTGAGTGTATTGAGTGTATTGAGT
>CAYNTN010000081.1:0-8753 GCA_964399995.1 uncultured Ignavibacteriaceae bacterium | reverse complement strand
TGTATTGAGTGTATTGAGTGTATTGAGTGTATTGAGTGTATTGAGTGTATTGAGTGTATTGAGTTGTATTGAGTGTATTGAGTGTATTGAGTGTATAGAGTGTATAGAGTGTATAGAGTGTATTGAGTGTATTGAGTGAATTGAGTGAATTGAGTGTATTGAGTTGTATTGAGTGTATAGAGTGTATTGAGTGTATTGAGTGTATTGAGTTGTATTGAGTGTATAGAGTGTATAGAGTGTATAGAGTGTATTGAGTGTTAACTACAGCCGGACTTAACTTACTCAACTACTCAACTACTCAACTAATTTAACTCGTATTAAATATTAAAATGGGAAATTCACACTCATTCGCTCATAATTTTTCAATTTTTTAAATGAATAACCTCGCCGCAAGCGGCGGGGAATTGAACCAAGTGATTAAATTAACCTTTAATTCAAAACTGCTTGTATCTTTCCTTCTTAAATTTCTCCGCTTCGGTATGAGAGTTCTGGAAATTTTTCATTGAAAGGACTTTGTCGTAATATAAATCTGCAGTTGCCCGGTTTCCCACTACATCATTATACATTCCCGAGAGGAGATATATAAAAGCCGTGTATGCAGTTTCATTCTCCTTATCAAGTATATTTGTAATTTCTTCCGCTGTTTTAATGTAAGGTTCTGCTTCACTTAATCTGTTTAATTTCGATAAACTAACGGCAAGATAGTAATTTGCTTCCCTCTTAAGATTCGGATTGTTATAACCTGCCTTACTACTGTCTATCTTATCGATTACTTTCTTCCATCCTTCCAGCGCCAAATCCCATTTGCCGAGTCCGACATAACTGTTGAAAAGATACTTTTCAAATATCGGATTTTCAGGATACTCACGATTCAGCATGCCTGAGTAAATCTCTGCCTCCGTGAAATTCTTTTCATAAACTATGTTCAGATATGCCAGCACATACTTCGCTTCTGTCTTTGTATACTTGGAGTCAGTAGAACTCTCTTTAATCTGCGCCAAACCCTTGATTTTATCACCTTTGGGAAATATAAGCATTAATGGTTTTACAACAGGATATGCATTAGGAACATATTCGGCAAAATAATTGTACATTCCTATCCCGAATATTACATCTTTATTATTCTTATTAACTTCATATGCTTTCTGCAGCAGGTTCAGCGCTTCCTTTCCGCTTTCCGCAGCTTTGAGCCAGCTCTCACGGAGACTTCTCACAAGTCCGCTGTAACCCAGCGCTCCTCCTTTGTAAAACATTGCTTCATCATCAAATTCATTTTTATCAAGCCTCTCGTCTGCTACTTCTGTCACCCGATCAATTTTCCTGAAAAATATCTCGTCAAGAGTATCAATCTCTTTATTCAGATTAATGCGCCACCAATCCACCATTGCCAAAAAAAAGTACCCGGCAGGATTCTCCGGATTTGATTTAATTACCTCATTAAATACAATCTCAGCCGAATCAAACTTAATGCTGTAAATAAAATCTATTCCCTTTAATATCTTCTCTTCTTTAGTCTGTGAAAAAGTATTATTTAAAATGCCTAATCCGGTAAAACATATTATTAAAATAAATCTTAACATTTTTTCTTAACTTACTTTATGTGAGATCAATTATAAAAAATTATTCTGTTAAAAACTATATAAATGTCAAACGTGAAACGTGAAACGTCAAACGTGAAACGTCAAACGTCGAATGAAATAAAAAAAGACAGCCCATTACTGAACTGTCTTTTAAAATATTTTACCTTATAATTTATTTGCTTATGCTTGAATTATTTCCGTCAACGATCGCCTTCTTCACATACTCAATCTGCTTAATTCTTGATTTTTCCTTAACAGATTTACTGTCACTCAAAGAAGTTTCCGGCGTTATCCTGGCTACAAAATCAGATGAATTGTTATATGAAATTAAAATATCGGACAGATCAACTGTTCCCTCTCCCGTAAGATCAGATAATACATATCCGGAAACAAAGTTGGAAGCATTGTTATAAATCTCAAGAACATCTGACAATTCTACAACCCCATCCCTTACTACATCACCACTGTATATACACCATTTAGAACCAACAAGTACAGAATTATTCCCATATGATTGCGACTGAGCTGATGTAAAATCATAATTAACGGCAATACCTTTCGTAATTGATTGTCCTCCTGACTTGCTCCATGTTTCGATGGAATTTCTGTGAATTACTTGAATATAATATGTACCGGTCGGGACATTTTTAAAAATAAAACCGGCATTCAACGAAACAGGATCAATAACAGACACAGCAGAATCAACTAACCCGAACGGACTCAAAGTGTTTCTCAGATAAGCCCTGACGGTATCACCTAAATTTAAAGAAGTACCGTTATACATCCCTTCTGGTGCAAGCTTCATATCGTATTGAGTAAACAGATTGAAGTTAGATATATTGATATTATCAATATACAGATTATTTCCAAAACCGCTTCTTGCCCTGAATTTTATTTTGTTTGTTCCGGCGGGCAAAGCGAGTTTCTTAGTCAGCCAATGGCTTGAAAGTGTAGGTGAAAACTGGGAACCGGTTGATGCTACTGTTTTGAATGTATTCCCAACTCCTATAGTATCTGTATTTCTTCCCCTTAGTCTTCTCAGAACAGTGTATGTTGATCCCCCGTTTGTTGATGTTTCAATAATTAATGAATCCACGGCAGAGTTATTTAAAGATGCATATGAATGATCAAATACAAGAGTGTCTCCCGTAACGGTAGGATTGAATGTTTCCGTGAACATAGACTGGTTTGTCCCGCTGGGAGCATCCCAGAAATTATATCTTGCAGAACCGGTTCCGTTTTGATATCCGCTTACACTGCTGTACAACCAGTAATTTGTGCCCGTAAATTGAAATGACCAGTTTGCAGGCGGAAACGTTCCCGCAAAATCCTGATTAATATTGATCACCGCTTCACCGATATAGGGCGTAATACTTCCGGTCAATACATCATTTGAAGTGTTTACATCTTCACTGATATAAACAGAATCAAGCACGCTGTAAGTTGTTCCTGCAGTAAAAGTCCATGGATCAAAATTAACACTTGTTGAACTGTTAGCAGCAAGATTTGTAACTGTCTTTGTGCTGATATATCCTCCCGGAGAAATTTTCCTTGTGACATTAAATGTTGCGCTCGCGGCTCCGTTATTGTTCTTTACAGTTCCTGATGGTATAATTGTAGATGAAGAATAATATTGATTGCCGATAGCGCCTAATGAAAGAGACTGAACATCTATATTTACAACCACCGGTGCGTCAGTATAAGTAATATTTAATTTATATACATTGCTGCCTTGTTGGGCAATTACCAAACCTCTTTCTGCAATCAGAATTCCTCCACCGTGTCCGCTTAACCCTGTATTTATGTTAGTCCAGTTTTGACCTCCGTTGGTTGAAATCGTAGCGGAAGCTCCCCAGCTGCCGGTAATTATCATAGTAGGATCTTCCCTGCATATATCCGAACCCCATCCGGAAAACCCGGCGCTTCTGTGTACAACGAAGTTTTCTCCATAATCCGTAGATTTATAAATATCACTTCCTCCCCACTCTGTGCTCCAGGCAACATTCTTTTCAAAAACAGTATTGCACATCGAAGGTGTTTCACTTCCGTCAGAACTTACCGTATCAACCGGAGTCCAGTTAACACCTCCGTTTACAGATCTGAAAATCACAGCTCTTCCGCTTCCTGTAGTACCGTCTCCAAGTAAAATTATATTAGAACTATCCCACGTCACAAGAATTTCGCAGGGGCTTCTGAATGAATAATTTCCGCTTATTTCGCTGAAAGATGCTCCGCTGTTTGTTGATTTCCAGAAACCTCCTCCGTCCGGTGCAAAATAAAAAACCTCAGGATTGTTCTGATCAATTTCTAAAGGCTGACCATAACTGCTGAAATTCTGAGATATTACCTGTGCCCAGCTGGCTCCGTAATTAGTCGTTCTGTATACTTTATCCGGTGAGGACTCTGTTGCGACAAGCCAGATGTTTGTATCAAGCGGACTTACAAAAAATGAGTGCGGTGTTGTGCCGGTTGGAGTTGTTACTCCTACTGCCGACCAGTTCTCTCCTCTATTTCTGCTTACATAAACCTGACCGCTGAATACAACAAAAAATGTATTTCTGTTAAAAGGATGCTGGCAGATATCATTACCGAGAAAACCTCCGCTTGCTCCGGATTTGGAAACCCAGTTATAGGAAATTGTCGAGCCGGTCGGCATGCTCCAGTTTGTTCCGCCGTTTGTTGTATAGATTATAACTGAATTTAAACTGCTTACCGCCCATCCTTTATTATTCTCAAAATAAAAAATGTCAGTAAGATTAGCCATCATTGGATTAACTTCAAAGTTATAAAAATTATTGCTGCTGTTTTTATTATTTCTTATGAAACCTCCCCCACCGCACACGTGAACTTCATTCATATCAGATCCCGTCACACCTCTTATATCACTCTTTGTCCTTGTATTTGCCGCAATCCATCCGCTCCCGTCGTTAGTGAGTATGGTTCCGTATTCACCCACAGCAACCCTGCCGGTTCCAATATACTTTACTTTCAATAAATTATAAGACGATCCGGAAGTTTCTAAACTCCATTCATCTCCTCCGTTTGTTGTAATAAAAATATTCCCGCTGTCGGCTGTGATGGTCCCGTTGTTTTCATCTTTAAAAGTTATGCAATTCAGATTTCCGTTTCCTGAAGAAATCCCTGAATTGCTGAGTGTCCAGTTCACACCGCCGTTCACTGATTTGTAAACATTTCCTCCGCTACCGCAGACAAATCCTGTATTCGAATTTATAAAAAATACCGATTTGAAAGTCACGGCGGTTCCTGCATTGTATATTGTATTTGAAGATGCTGTTTTCAGGGTTTTAATAATGTTGCCGTTATCCCCTGTCATCCAGACATCGTCGCCAAATGAAGTCACTGAATATAGATTTGGAGATCCTGCTACTGTACTGCTGGTGTATGTCACTCCTCCGTTTGCCGAACGGTACAGTTTGCCTGAATTACCGACTGCTACAATATATGTACCATCCGGTGTGGTAATGCTGTTGAATCCTTGCGCTGAAATGATGTCCGCAGTCGAGATCATTACTGTAACTGCAGATAATAATTTTAAAATTCGATTAAACATTTTTTAATTGTATGTGTATATTAATGAAAATTTTTTGTTTTACATTTTTTAATATTGCTTCGGGATCATTTAATATCCGTTGCTTTTCTTAGACTTTCATAAATACTCAGTCTCATCCTCTCTTTTGTAATTCCTATATCCGGCAAAGGTGTCAGAGGAGTAATGCTTGTTACAAAGTTTGATGAATTGTTATATGCAATTATTATATCGGATAAATCGGTAATTCTGTCTCCGTTAAGATCAGTTGTTACATAGCCCGAAGCAAAATTTGATGCCCCATTGTAAGTTTCTAAAACATCATTCAGATCAACTGCTCCATCCCTTATTACATCACCGCTGTATAAACACCATTTTGTATCAACCAGTACTGAATTCTCTCCATATGTCTGACTTTGTAAGGAAGTGAAATCATAATTTCCTGTGATGCCTTTTGTGATTGACTGACCTCCTGTCTTGCTCCATATTTCTATGGAATTCCTGTGAATAATCTGAATGTAATATGTACCTGTATTTACATTCCTGAAAACAAAAGGAACATTTAAGGTTGTGGAATCTATCACTGCCGTTGACGAATCAACCACCGCAAAAGGACTTCCGGTACTCCTTAAATAGGCTTTTACAGTATCTCTTGAATTCAGTGTTTTGCCATTGTAAAATCCCTCTGGTGACAAAGAAACATTGTACTGAGTAAATATACTTCCGCTGATAACTTTAATGCTGTCAAGATACAGATTATCTCCGAAAGCACTTACTGCCCGGAATTTAATTTTATTTGTTCCGGCCGGGAGACCCCATCTTTTTTTCATCCATTGTCCTGCCGAAGGAACAAAATTTCCTCCGCTTGTAACTGTATTTAAGACATATATTCCGGTAGCCCCGACTTTTCCGTAAAGCTGTACTAAAGTAGAATATGAACTTCCCCCGTTTGTCGAGGATTCTATTATTAATGAGTCGACTGAGCTTGAATATGGTGCGTATGCATAATCATATTCAAGTGAGTCTCCGGATATCGATGATGCAAATGTCGGTGTTATCATAGACTGAACTGTTCCATTTGGCGCACTCCAGAAATTATATCTTGCTGATCCAACTCCAACGCCGTAACTGCTTGCTGCATTATACTGCCAGTAATTTGTTCCTGTAAAAACAAATGACCAGTTTGCAGGAGGGAATGTTCCGGTAAATCCCTGATTAATTCTGGTAATTGATTCTCCAACGTAAGGTGTCAGAGTTCCTGAAGCAACATCATTTCCGGGATCTGTATCACCGTTCATATAAACTGAATCCTTAATCGTATATGTTGTACCCGCATTGAATGTCCAGGGACTGAATGTTACAGTAGTGGAACTGCTTGCGGCAAGGTCATTAACTGCGACTGTGCTTGAATAATTTCCGGGAGTAATTTTACGGGTAACGGTAAATGTAGCAGCTGCAGCTCCGTTATTATTTCTTACCGTTCCGGTCGGATTAATTGTTGGAATCTGAAAATATCCGACTCCAGTAGTTCCTACCGATAATGCTTGAACATCACTATTGATTAAAACAGGTGTATCAGTGTACACAATGTTTAATTTAAACAAAGCTCCTGTCTGCATATTCATTAATACACCTCTTTCGGTAACCATGATACCTGCTCCTGCTCCTGACAAACCTGTATTTACATTAAAGAAGTTTTGTCCTCCGTTGGTTGTAAGGTATGCCTGCGAGCCGTAATTTCCTGTTAGCACAACAGTTGGATCTTCATGACAAAGATCAGAACCCCATCCACTTCCGGAATTACTGGAAATTATACTCCAGTTATCTCCATGGTTTGTTGTTCTGAATACATCTGAACTTCCCCATGAGGTTGCATAGCAGATGCTTTTATCAAACACCGAGTTGCACATTGATGGAATTTCAGAAGATGAGTTTGCTTTTGCAAGAGTCCAGTTTAAACCGGTATTGGTGGATTTCCATATGTCTGCTCCGTCATCTCCAAGGTAAATTACATTTGAACTGTCCCACATGATTATAATATCACAAGGCTGATTAATCCCGGCATTATTATAAGGAGCTATCAGGTTAAAATTGGCTCCGTTATTTGTTGATTTAAATAATCCGGTCCCTCCAGCATTTGAAGGCGCGAAATAAAATGTAGAAGGATTGTTTTGATCCATTTCGAGAGGCTGTCCGTAAGTACTGAAATCATAAGCTATTACATTTTCCCAATTAGCTCCGTAATTTGTTGATCTTACTATACAGTCAGTTGTATTTTCCATTGCTGCGAGCCATATATTTGTATCAACAGGACTTACGTAGAAAGAATGCGCTCTAGATCCGATTGCAATTGTTCCTATCTGAGTCCAGCTGTCTCCTCTGTCCCCGCTTCTGAAAACATTTTTCCCGTAAACGACAAACATAGCATCCCTTATTGTAGGGTGCCTGCAAAGATTATTTCCGATGCCTGAACCGGATGGAGTTTTCTGTATCCAGTTAAATGCTACCGATGAACCATTTGGCATGCTCCATGTTGTTCCTCCGTTGGTTGTGTAAATAATAACATTATTCAGGCTGCTCACCGCCCATCCTTTATTTGCGTCATAAAAAAATATGTCGGAAAGATTTGCGAGCATCGGGTTTTTTTCAAAATTGAAAAAGTTGCTGCTGCTGTTTTTATTATTTCTGATGAATCCGCCGCCGCCACATACGTGAACTTCATTTATTCCTGCTCCTGAAACTCCTCTGACATCGGATTTTGTGCGAGTTGCTACCGCTGTCCATCCGCTTCCTGTATTTGTCAATATTGTGCCGTATTCTCCGACAGCAACCAGGTCATTGCCGAAATATTTTACTTTTAATAAATTGTAGCTCACACCAGATAATACCGGAGACCAGCTGTTCCCTCCGTCTGAGGTAACGTAAATCATTCCACCGTTTGCAACAATAATTCCGTTATTTTCATCCTTAAAACTTATTGAATTCAATTTCTCCCCTGCAATTCCCGTATTACTAAGTGTCCAGTTTACTCCTCCGTTTACCGATTTATAAACCGCTCCCCCGTTACCGCATGTAAATCCGGTATTCGAATCAAAGAATACAACTGAATTTAAAGTTGCTGCGCTGCCGACATTATATATATTATTCGGAGCAGTAGTTTTTAATGTCTTTACAATGTTACCGTTTTGTCCCGCTATCCAAACATCATTTCCGGAAGAAGTTACGGAATATAATGTTGGTGCTCCGGGTAATACTGAACTGGTGTAAGTAACCCCGCCGCTTGCAGAACGATAAATCTTCCCGGAATTTCCAACTGCTATAATATTAATTCCGTCTGGTGTAGTGATGCTGTTAAATCCCTGTGCTGATAAAATACCTGTAATACAAATTGTAAATAGTATACAATAAGAAGCACAAGAAAGTATGAATTTTTTCATTTTCCTTAAAATTTTATTAAATTGTTAATTGGATTTGGTATACAAAATACAGTTCCTGTTTAATAGTTGCAATATTAAATAAAAAAATTTCCTGAAAAATTATCCGGACTTCATTAATGGTGACTAGTGAATTGTGAATAGTCAATAGTGAATGGTGAATAGTCAATAGTGAATAGTGAATGGTGATTC
>CAYNTN010000080.1:0-21654 GCA_964399995.1 uncultured Ignavibacteriaceae bacterium | reverse complement strand
TAGTTGAGTAGTTGAGTAGTTGAGTAGTTGAGTAGTTGAGTAGTTGAGTAGTTGAATAGTTGAGTAGTTGAATAGTTGAGTAGTTGAGTAGTTGAGTAGTTTTTCAAATTGAAGTGATTTTATGAAAGGATTATCTTATCAATTATAAATCTTATAAATCTTATAAATCTTATAAATCTAATAAATCTTACTGATTCTTCATTACTTTAATAATAACCTGTTTTGAAGTCGGTGTATTGCTCTTTAATGCTGTACTCGAAATCGGAACAAGCAGTAGCAATTATAAATCTTATAAATCTTATAAATCTTATAAATCTTATAAATCCTACTGATTCTTCATTACTTTAATAATAACTTGTTTTGAAGTCGGTGTATTGCTCTTTAATGCTGTACTCGAAATCGGAACAAGCACATTAGCTTCAGGAAAATAAGTAGCGGTGCATCCTTCGGGTATCGGATACGATACTACAATAAAATTCCGGGCAGCTCTTTCAATACCGTCATTGTAATTAAACAAATCAACCGCATCGCCGTCCTTCAATTCCCGTTTTTTAATATCATTTACATTCATTAAAATTATACGTCTTTCATTGTAAATTCCGCGATAGCGATCATTCAACCCGTAGATAGTTGTATTGAACTGATCATGACTCCGAATGGTCATCATCATCAATTCATCTTCTTTAAGATCAGGCTCTTGAAATTTTGTAATGTTAAACTGCGCTTTGGATGTAGTTGTATCAAATTTACCGTCGCGATTACAGTTAGGCAAATAAAATCCTCCGGGTGTCCGTACGCGTTCATTATAATTTTCAAAACCGGGAATCGTTTTTTCAATGTCGTTTCGTATAATGTCATAATTTTGTGCGTACTTATCCCAACTAATTTTACTGCGATTTCCAAGTGTTGCCTGAGCAAGCCGGCTGACTATCACCGGTTCACTCAGCAGCTGATCTGAAACCGGCTTCAGCACGCCTTTGGAAGATTGCACTACACTGGTTGAGTTTTCGGTTGAAACAAATTGTTCGGTTCCATTTATTACATCTTTATCGCTCCGGCTAAGACATGGCAATATTAATGCCTCTTCTCCGTGAACCAGATGGCTGCGGTTAAGTTTTGTCGAAACATGTACAGTCAGTTTGCATTTTCGCAAAGCTTCTGCTGTATAAGTTGTATCAGGTGTGGCAGATAGAAAATTTCCTCCTAATGCAAAAAATATTTTAACTTTGCCTTCGTGCATTGCTTTTATTGAATCAACAGTATCGTAGCCTGCTTTTTGTGGAGGAGTAAAATTATAATTCCTCTCCAGTCTATCCAGGAAATCTTTCGAAGGTGCTTCATAGATTCCCATTGTTCTGTCTCCCTGAACATTACTGTGCCCTCTTACAGGAAATGTCCCGGTACCGGGTTTTCCAATGCTTCCTTTAAGCAGCAGCAGATTTACAATTTCTTTAATTGTATCAACTGCATTCTTATGCTGCGTAAGCCCCATTGCCCAGCAGGCAATGATCTTCTTCTTATCCTTAAGCAATTCTGCTGCTTCGGTAATTTTCTGCACATCAACACCGCATGCACCGGATAATTCATTAATGCTAAGCTGCTTCAGGTGCGCGATCAATTTATCAAATCCAATTGTCTTCTTTTGAATAAATTCATTATCAAAGACACTTCCCGGATTTTGCTCTTCATTTTTCAGCAGCATAATTTCAATTGCCTGCAGTAATGGCATGTCACCGTTTATCTTTACCTGTAAAAATAAATCCGTCAGTGCAGCGCTGATACCAATGATTCCTTTGACAGTCTGCGGATTATTAAAACTCATAAGTCCCGTTTCCGGCAATGGATTAAAGGAAATGATCTTAGCACCTTTAGTTTTCGCTTTTTGCAAAGCAGTCATCATCCTTGGATGATTGGTGCCGGGATTTTGTCCGAGAATAATTATTACTTCCGCCTGGTAAAGATCTTCGAGTTTAGCAGATCCTTTACCTGTTCCTAAAGATTCTCCCAGCGCAACCCCGCTGCTTTCGTGACACATATTGCTGCAGTCGGGTAAATTATTGGTTCCGTATTCCCTAACAAATAACTGGTACAAAAAGGCTGCTTCATTACTCGTCCTTCCTGAAGTATAAAATACTGCTTCATCAGGTGCGGATAATCCGTTTAAGTCAGCCCCGATTTTTCCAAAAGCATCTTCCCATGAAATTGATTTGTAATGATTAGACCCCTTTGCAAGATACATTGGTTGAGCTATTCTTCCCATTTTCCCCATCTCATAGTCGCTTAATGCTGACAGATCCTTTACAGAATTTTTTCTGAAAAAGGAAGAGGTAAGTTTTTTTGAAGTAGCCTCCTCAGCAACAGCTCTCACTCCGTTCTCACAAAACTCTCCTAAGGAAGACCTTTCATCATCAGGATCCGGCCATGCGCAGCTTGGACAGTCATATCCGCCTTTTTTATTTAATTGCCAGAGTGCTTTCAGCCCGCGAAAAAAACCTGCTTCTCCGAAAATTTTTTTACCACTGTAAAATATAGCACTGAATCCTGCAGCTGTCTTAAGAATTCTGCCTTTCCTGAGTCCCGTAAATTCTTCCGGATTCTGATCGCCCGGTGTCTTTCGAGTGCGACTATTCATTGCATTTTAATTTCTAAAGAATTGATATTACTCTATTATTCATTATTCATTATTCATTATTCATTATGAACAGTCTGAATTCGGCTTATCAAAATTATCTGACTGATCTTCAGCTGACTGCTCGATACATTTAAAATCTTTTTCAATCAACAGAAACAATTGCTCTTTATCATTAAGCTTTACAATTGAATCAATCCCTACGACATCATTCTCCGCCCAGTCTTGTACAAAAGCACCGGGAATATATAATGTGATCTTTCCATTTTCATAGTCAGCATTAAGCCCTTCCGTATCAGGGCTGCTTTTCAATGCATAGACAAAAGTATTCAAACCAAAAAAAGTTCTTTCTTCAATGTAATCTGAATGAGCAAGCTTTTCGACATCTGATTTTGACAACCTAAGCCTGACGGAGTTTCCTTTGATTCGTATTTTCATGACACGCACAGTTTGTAAGTTTGTAAAGTTTGTAAAGTTTGTAAAGTTTGTAAATCTCTTATGCAAAATAAGGGGTTTACATAATTTTGCTTTCTCCGGAATAAATATTAAACCGTTCGTTTTTTAAGAAGCCAATCAATGTCATATCATTTTTTATTGCATGTTGAACTGTGAGACTTGAAGGAGCTCCGACAGCTGCGACAATTTTTATTCCGGCCATTGCTGCCTTCTGTATCAATTCAAAACTTACACGTCCGCTGAGCAATAATATTTTATCAGTCAAAGGTAAATGGTCACATAAGAATTCAGCGCCAATTACTTTATCCAATGCATTATGCCTTCCTACATCTTCTCTAAGCATAATGAAATTTCCGTCAGGCTCAAACAATGCTGAGGCATGCAGCCCTCCGGTAATTTCAAAAACCCGCTGCTGTTTTCGCAACTCATCAGTCAATCCGAAAAATATTTCAGACTTAACAATTGTATTGCAGGAAATGTTTTCATAAACCGAATCACTTCTTATTGCTTCTATATCTGATTTCCCGCATACTCCGCAGCTTGAAGTCATATAAAAATTCCTATCTGAATTCTTCAATACCGGCATCACTCCCTCACATAAAGTAACTGAGACTACATTTTCTTTATTTGAATCGGATATTATTTCATATATCTGATTCCTGTTTTGAATAAATCCTTCTGTGTATAAAAAACCGGCTGCCAGCTCCTTATCATTTCCCGGTGTCCTCATAGTAACTGATATTTTTTTATGAATACGGTTATCATTATTCCCGTAAATTAATTGAATCTCCAGCGGTTCTTCAACGGCAAGTTCGTCAATTGTTTCTATAATGTTACCCTTTATGACCCTCTTCACGTTCACCTGTTCGATTGAAATTCCTTCAGTTAAATGATTCTTCATTTCGATTTAGTTTTTATTATTCAAAATTGATTTCACCCGGTCTAAATCTTGCTGAGTGTCTATACTTCCAATCACTCTCTCATCATGGGGAATATATTTGTCCGCATCAATTGTTTTCAAAAAATATTGAAGTGAGTAATTATTTTCATCATACATTTTTTCCAATTGCAGTCTTGATTTACTTGAATACCATCCAAGCAGAGGCTCATATAAATTTTCTTTTACATTAAAAAATGCAGCTGCATTTTTTTCACCAATATCATTGACAGATTTCAAAAATTGACATAGTTCCGTTTCGGATAAGTATGGATAGTCACAACCTACTATTAGAAAATTATTTAAAGGATAATTCCTGAAAGCTGTAAGCAAAGCTGCTAAAGGTCCGCAGTTTTCATAACGCGGCAAGTCAATTAAAGTGTTATATTCTTTATTTATATAATTTAACTGCGTTTTATTGATCGATATGAAGACTTTACTGCAGATTTGTGAAAGCAGTTTGTATAAGTAATACCTTTGTTCTTTGTCATAATAAATAACCGAGCCTTTGTCAAAGCCCATGCGAGAACTATTGCCGCCGCTTACTACAAGTCCGTATAAATCATTGAATGAATTCATATTTTTTCAAACGTTAAAGGTTCTGATCATTGCAATAACTAACTCACACATTAAACCTGAAATGCACTACATCCCCATCCTCGATCACATAATCCTTCCCTTCAATCTTTAACAATCCCTTTTCCTTCACAGCATGCTCGGATCTTAATTCGATCAAATCTTTGTATTTCATTATTTCAGCTCTGATAAATCCTTTCTCAAAATCAGTATGTATCTCCCCTGCCGCCTGAGGAGCTTTGTATCCTTTTGGGATTGTCCATGCATGAACTTCCTTTTCCCCTGCCGTAAAGAATGTAAGCAAATGAAGCAGTTCATATCCTTTATTTATCAGCCTGTCTAAGCCGGATAAATTCAATCCCATCTCCTTTAAGAATTCCATCTTCTCTTCTCTTGTCTCAAGCCGTGATATTTCTGATTCTATCTGAACTGAAAGTATCAGAAACTGAGCATTCTCTTTATCCGCAATGCTCTTAACGATCTCCGAATATTTATTCCCGTTCAGATTTTTATCATCTACATTGGCAACATATAAAAACGGCTTATCTGTCAAAAGATGCAGCTCTCTGACTATCTCCCTTTGTTCGTCATTAATGTTAACAGTAAAGTATTTTGCAAGGCGTGATGTTGCAAGATGATCCTTCAGAGCTTTCAATGTGTCAACTTCCAGCTTAATCTTTTTATCGTTGGACTTCAGTAATTTTTCCGAACGGTCTAATCTTCTATCAATGGTTTCCATGTCTTTAAGGATCAGCTCAGTTTCAATGATTTCAATATCGCTCTTCGGATCTATCTTTCCTTCGACGTGAACTACATTATCATCATCAAAGCATCTTACAATATGTATAATGGCTTCGACTTCTCTAATGTGTGACAAAAACTGATTACCAAGTCCTTCTCCTTTTGACGCACCTTTTACGAGACCGGCTATGTCAACGAATTCAATTGTAGCGGGAATTATTTTTTTCGGATTATATAATTCAACAAGTTTCGTTACACGTTCATCCGGGACTATCACAGTCCCGACATTCGGATCTATTGTACAAAAGGGATAATTAGCAGCTTCAGCATTTTGTGAAGATGTTAAAGCATTAAACAAAGTTGACTTGCCTACATTCGGAAGCCCGACTATACCGCAGCGTAATGACATTTTAATTAATAATTAAGAATTAGTTTAAGAATTTCATAATGTGCTTACAAAAGTATTCTTATCAATATCAGATAAACCAGTCCAAAGAAAATGGGAGTGGAAAGATTATCATCAATTTTTATTGGGATTAATTCGAATATTGCTGAAAGAAAGACTGCTATAATGCCAACATAATATTCGCTCATGGAATCAGTTACTTTCGGAGTGAGCAATATAATTATTACTCCGCTCAGAAAAAAAGCAAGGCTGCCTTCAAATGTTTTGTTGGAGATGAAATGTTTTCCCCAACTTTTTCCCACAATTGCAGCAAACGAATCACAAAATACTACAACAAACATTGCTGTAATTGCAACCGGTTTCGGGAATATAATCACACATATCAAAAAAGCCAGTGTAAGATATGTTGCTCCTGTGAATACGGATTTGTCATTGTTTAATTCGTGACCTCTGAGTATGTGTTTGACATACCTGAGATAAAGTTTTTTGAGCGGTTCAAACTTCACTCTCAGAATATCCAGTAGCATCTGTGTAATTGTAAATGCAGCTAAAATTATGATTGCTGGTTTCCGGTCAATGAAATAATAAATTACCGGAACAATTGATGAAGACAGATGAATACTTTTTCTTATCAGCTCATTCTTAAAACTTATTTTGTCTCCGTTACCTTCCAATAGTCAAAAAAAAAGCGAGTTAGACGGCTCGCTTTTTATTATTAATTTATACAGAATATTAATTCGCCAGAGCAACATCTCCGGGAGAGTATTTTTCATCTTTAACTTTATCCTTCTCCTTCTGAAGTTCTCCGTTTAAAGGCACATCAGCGACAGGTTGAAGCTTTTCAAATGGCGGCAGTTCCTGTCCTCTCATTATCATATCAATTTCTACTGAATCTAGTATCTCTCTTTCGAGTAAAGCATCCGACATTCTGTGGAGTATGTCAGCGTTTTCATGAAGCAGTCTTTCAGCCTTATCCATTCCTGCCTGTACTATTTTCTTTACTTCGTCATCTATCATTATCTGAGTGGACTCACTGTAATCCCTGTGCTGAGATATCTCCCTTCCTAAAAATATTTCTTCCTGCTTCTGACCGTATGCAATTGGTCCGAGTTTCTCGCTCATTCCGAATTCACACACCATCTTACGTGCCATGCTGGTTGCTCTTTCAATGTCATTGCTTGCACCGGTTGTGTATTCATTAAAGATAAGTTTCTCAGCAGCACGACCTCCCATTGCATAAGTTATCATTGCTTCAAGATACTCTTTTGAATATGTATGCTTTTCATCTATCGGCAGATAAGTAGTGACTCCAAGCGCTCTGCCACGGGGGATGATCGTAACTTTATGAACCGGGTCTGCTTCCGATATCATTTTTGCTACAATCACATGACCGCTCTCATGATATGCCGTCGTCTTCTTTTCTTTATCTGAGATTATCAGACTCTTTCTCGCTGTTCCCATCATTACCTTATCCTTGGCTTCTTCAAAATCTCTCATCGTTACACTGTCGGAATTTCTTCGTGCAGCGAGCAATGCAGCCTCATTTACAAGGTTCGCAATGTCTGCGCCTGAAAATCCCGGCGTGCCTTTTGCAAGTACATCTATCATAACATCTTTTGCCATCGGGGTTCTGCGTGTATGAACCTTTAGAATTCCTTCCCTTCCTTTTACATCAGGTCTGTCAACTACAACCTGTCTGTCAAATCTTCCGGGTCTTAACAATGCCGGGTCAAGTATGTCAGGTCTGTTGGTTGCTGCAATGATTATCACACCGTTATTCTGTTCAAATCCGTCCATTTCTATTAAAAGCTGATTCAATGTCTGTTCTCTCTCATCGTGTCCACCGCCGAGACCTGCACCTCTGTGTCGTCCAACTGCATCTATTTCATCAATAAAAATTATGCACGGAGCATTCTTCTTTCCCTGTTCAAATAAATCTCTTACTCTCGATGCTCCGACTCCAACAAACATTTCCACAAAATCTGCACCGCTGATTGAGAAGAACGGAACTCCCGCTTCTCCAGCAACAGCTCTTGCAAGCAATGTCTTGCCTGTTCCCGGAGGTCCTAATAATAACACTCCTCTTGGAATCTTTCCGCCGAGCTTTTGAAATTTTGCTGGTGTTTTAAGGAATTCTATTATTTCCGAAAGCTCTTCTTTAGCTTCATCCGCTCCAGCGACATCCTGAAATGTAACTTTAGATGCTGACTCGCTTAATAATTTAGCTTTGGATTTTCCGAAAGAAAAGATATTTTTGGAACCGCCTCCCCCTGACTGCATTCTTCTCATTATAAAAATCCAGAATACAATGATAAGTATCCATGGCAGTGTTCCGAGTAAAGGAGCAAACCAGCCGCCGTCGTCTTTTTCGACACTGAACTGAATTCCGCTGTCGTTCCAGGTCTTTACTACATTGTCATCTATATTTGTATAGGGAAGTAAAACTGAAAACCGGTCAATTGTAACGGTTCTGTTGCCAAAATTTACCGCTTCCGGTGCCTTCAGTTTTCCGAGAAATTCGTAATTATTATCCGACTTTTTAATTACAGCACTTTCAATTTTTTTCTCAGTCAGAAATTTCATATACTGATCATATTTTAATTCGGAATATTTCCCGTCAGTACCTTTTGTATAAATCATTATCAGAAAGAATCCGATTAAAATAGCGCTCCAGCCAAGAACAATCTTAAACACCCTGTTCCAGTTGAAGTCATCATTATTTTTATTCGGAGTCTTTTTCGGGTTTTTTGTATTCATTCAGATTACTGTTTAATTTTTACTATGTAACACGTATATAGCATTTAAATTCCTGTATTGCTGTGCAAAATCGAGGCCATATCCGACAACGAACTTGTTGTCAATCTTAAAACCTATATAATCAATTTTAAAATTTAATTTTGAAATATCCTTCTTAAAAAGAAGAGTTACAAATCTTAATGACGCCGGTTTTTTATGCTCGACAAGTTCCTTTATAAAATTCGCCGACAGACCGGAATCAACTATATCTTCAACAATAATAATATCTCTATTCTCAATCTCACAGTTTAGTTCTTTAAGCATCGTTACATTTCCGGACGATATCTTTTCGTCACCATAGCTTGAAAGTTTCAGGAAGTCTATTTCACAATCAATTTTTATTTCTCTTATGAGATCCGATAAAAAAATAAAAGATCCGTTCAAAATTCCAATGAAAATAGGTTTCTTCCCTTTATAATCTTTATTTATTTTGTCTGCTATTTTTTTGATTCTTCCTGAAATCGTCTTTCTTGAAATGTATTTCTCAAGGTGTACCTTTTTTTTATGTGACAAACTTCTGATTATTTTTTTTTAACTGAAATAATAATAAAAAACCCATTGAAATTTATTACAATGGGTCAAATTAATTACTAAAATGATAAATTAAAGGTTTTCCTCAGCAAGAATTCTTTTATTCTTTCTGACAGCTCTTTCTTTATCCATCTTCTTTTCTACTGATGGCTTTGTATAGAACATTCTTCTCCTGAACTCCTTTAGCAAACCTGACTTCTCGTATTTCTTCTTAAACCTTTTAAGAGCTTTATCTATGGATTCACCTTCCTGAATTATTACTTTTAGCAATTTATTACCCCATTTCTATTTTTAATTTTTACAAATATACTGATTTCGATATGTTTTTACAATGTAAGTTTTTGGATTTTTGCATTATTTGATTCTCCTGGCTTAGACTTATAGTTCAGAATCACACTAAGTCAGGTATTAGTTAGTATTAATTAAGTTTAAATTCCTTGTAAATCATTTCAAATGTCTTTGGGAATTGGAATCTTTGGAATCTTTCAAGAATCTTTAAGAACTTCTCTTTAAAAATCCATTTAATCTTTCACTCAATAAACGTATTTTTGTTACTTACAAAATTTTTATCAGATTAAAAAAAGATTGAATTCAAAAGAGGTAAGAAATTCTTTTTTAAATTTTTTCAAAGAGAAGGGACATAAGATTGTACTTTCTTCACCTGTTGTTCCATTTAATGATCCCACTTTGCTTTTTACAAATGCCGGCATGAACCAGTTCAAGGATGTTTTTCTCGGAACAGGCACGCGTGACTTTACGCGAGCGGTTGACAGTCAGAAATGTATCCGTGCGGGAGGCAAACATAATGACCTCGAGGAAGTCGGAATGGACGGTTATCATCATACTTTCTTTGAAATGCTCGGCAACTGGTCGTTTGGTGATTATTATAAAAAGGAAGCTATCAAGTGGGCATGGGAGCTCCTCACAGATGTGTGGAAGCTTCCGAAGGAGAAACTTTGGGTAACAGTTTTTGAAACCGATGAGGAAGCATACGAAATATGGAAGAATGAAACTGATATTAACCCGCAACATATATTACGATTTGGCGAGAAAGACAACTTCTGGGAAATGGGAGACACAGGACCCTGTGGTCCGTGTTCCGAGATAAATTATGATTTTACCGAGAACGGATGTAAGCCGGAAGACATTAATTCCGGTAATGAAGATGTAATCGAAATTTGGAATTTAGTGTTCATTCAATACAATAGAAAGAAAGACGGTGAGCTCGAGCCGCTTCCTAAAAAACACGTTGATACGGGAATGGGATTTGAAAGAGTAGTTCGTATATTTCAAAATAAAAAATCAAATTACGAAACAGACATATTCACTCCGATTATAGACCATATTACTAAGTTAACAGGCAAAAAATACGAAGGTGAAAATGTTTCATCAGTTAATGCCATTGCAGATCACATAAGAGCTCTGACATTTGCAATCAGTGACGGAGCAATTCCTTCAAATGAAGGAAGAGGCTACGTATTGAGAAGAATACTGCGCAGAGCTTCAAGGTTAGCGAGGAAATTAGATTATCATAAACCGATCCTGTTTGAACTAGTTGATATTGTTGTGGAAAATTTCGGAGAAGCTTACCCTGAAATTATTGAAAAGAAAGACTTTACAAAGGAAGTCATCAAGGCTGAAGAGGAAAGTTTCCAGATTACTTTGGACAAAGGAATTAAACTTTTTAATGAAGTAGCTGATTCATTAAAAAGTACTAAAATATTTCCCGGCACTGATGCATTTAAGCTTTATGATACTTACGGCTTCCCTCTTGATCTGACGGAAGTAATGGCAAAAGAAAGAGGTTTGAAAGTTGACATGCTCAAATTCGAAGAGGAAATGTCAAAGCAGAAAGACCGGGGAAGAGATGCAAGAAAAGATAAGCTTGATCTTCAGACGGGAATTGAAATATTTGATTTCATGAATGAGAATTTATCAAATGAAGTTAGGTATAATCCGTATGATGTCAGTGAAGAAAATGCCGAGCAGGAAAAAGGAATCGCTGTAGGGAAAACAGAGGAAGGAAAATACATAGCGGTCATTGACGAGAATCCTTTTTATTCCGAATCAGGCGGACAGATTAATGATACCGGTAAGATCATATTGGAAAGTTTAAATGAAATTGATATTGTAGATTCGCAAAAATATTTTCTGATCTTATCCGATGGAAAACATCTGCTTGATAATATTGTTAAAGGGACCGATCTGTTTCCTGTCAAAGGCAAGGTTGTTTTAGATATAAATAGAAGAAGATCAATAGAGCGTAATCACTCTGCTACACATCTTGTTCATGAAGCTCTGCGAAGAGTTCTCGGCAGTCATGTAAAACAGCTTGGTTCGCTTGTTCATAATGAATACCTGAGATTTGACTTTCCGCATTTTCATAAGGTTACAGATAATCAGTTAAAGGAAATTGAAGATTTAGTTAACTCAAAAATCAAAGAAAGAATTGATGTCCTCACTGACATTGATATTTCAGTTGAGGAAGCAAATAAAATTCCTAATGTAAAAAAATTTTTCGGAGAAAAGTACGGAGACAAGGTAAGAGTCGTTCACATAGATGATAAATTCAGCATTGAGTTCTGCGGGGGAACGCATGTAAAGAATACCGAAGATATTGGTTTATTTAAAATTGTGAAGGAGGAAAGCATCGCTTCGGGTACAAGGAGAATCTTTGCGACGACAGGCGAAGGAATTGTTTCATATCTGAATGAAAGGATTGCAGATATTGAAAAGATAATGAGTGATCTACCGGGTAAGTATTCAAACGATTTTATTGCCGCGATTAATTCTATCAATTATGATATCTCAAAAGCTGATTTCCGGGATACCGGACTCATGAAGAAATTAATTGTTTTACAGGGAGAGACAATCGCATCTTTATTAGAGTCAAGAGAAATTTATCTTGAAGAGAAAAAGAAAAATGAAAAGCAATTGATGAAACAAACATTATCTAAAGTATTCGAAAAGCTGGATGAAATAATTTTGAATTCAAATAGAGCTTACGGTTTTGATATTGTCGCTGCGAAGATGGAATTAAGCAGTATGGATGAGTTTAAGGAAATTGGAGATGAACTGCGGAAGAAGCTCGGTAACGGTGTTGCGCTGATAGCGGTTGTTTTGAATGATAAAATTAATCTGGTATGCTCGGTGAGTGACAATTTAATTAAAGAAAAAAATCTAAATGCCGGTAAAATAGTTTCTGATATAGCAAAAGAGCTTGGTGGAGGAGGCGGAGGAAAGCCCTTCCTTGCAACAGCCGGGGCAAAGAACATTTCAAAGCTAAATGAAGTACTGAATAATTTTCCCGGGTTAATAAATAATTATTTAAAATCTCAATAAGCATATTTCACGTAATTAATTTTAACCGCTAAGTCTCAAAAACACTAAGAATCGGAACTGTGAAAATTGTTTTGGACTTTGCCTCTTAGCGGTTTACGTTTTATTAAAAGAAAAAAAAACAAAATGAAAGTAATCATTCCTGTAGCCGGATTCGGCACAAGATTAAGACCGCATACCCTTCATAACCCGAAAGTACTACTGAATGTCGGCGGCAAGCCGATGATACATTACATCATTGATCAACTGATCAAAGATAAGATCGCATCTTCTATAATTTTAGTAACCGGATTTCTCGGTGATAAAATAAAGGAATATCTCGACAGCAGCTTTAAATTTAAGTTTGACTATGTCGAACAGGCAGAACCGAAAGGACTTGGACATGCTGTCTATTGTGCGAAACCTGTTTTTAAAGATCAAAATGATGAAACATTAATCATACTGGGTGATACTTTGTTCGATGTTGACTTAAAAAAAATGGTAAAAGGAAATGATTCAGTCATCGGTGTAAAGGTCGTTGACGATCCGAGAAGATTCGGAGTCGTTGAAAAAGATAGAAACGGCTACATCACAAGGTTCGTCGAAAAGCCGGCGTCTAAGGAAGTATCTCCGTCCAATGAGGCAATAGTTGGTTTGTATTATCTTAAGAACTCGCAGCAGCTTTTTAAGTCGCTTGAGCATATTATGAAAAACAACATAACGGTAAAAAATGAATTCCAGCTTACGGATGCTTTGGAACATATGCTTAATAATAAAGAAAAGATGAAAACATTTAATGTCGACGGATGGCTTGACTGCGGCAAGCCGGAAACATTACTCGAAACGAACCGCTATCTGTTAAATAAAAATAAAAAGCACAAACCTTATAAATATGCTAATACAATAATTGTCGAACCTGTTTTTATCGGAAAGGATGTAAAAATAGAAAACAGTGTGATTGGTCCTTATGCAACAATTAATGATAATTGTACTATCAGTAACAGCATAATACAGGACAGCATTCTGGATAAATTTATTACAGTTGAGAACTGCATCCTCAAAGATTCATTGTTAGGCGAGGGAGCTTCTTTAAAGCGGGATGCGCTAAAGCTGAGCATTGGAAACTATTCGGAAGTATAGAAGGTTATTTTTGAACTGTGATTTTTATGAATTGAATGATATTATACATCAGGGAAAATTTTTCTGGAAAGATTCAAAGTTAAATATTTTGATAAATTCGGTTCATCTAAATCTCTAAAAGATTTTCATAATCAAATCGTTTCGAATCATTTCACGCGGTTCACCTACTTATAGAATTGCGTAAGAATTTGTTTTAAGTTAATTTATTGTGCTGCCGGATGCAGGTCTCGGAACAACCGGTAAGTGTTTTACATGATAGAGATTCAACATCAGCGGCACAAGGAAATTAAAACCTTAAGCAAATGAAAAATTTAAATAAATTTTTTACCAGCTGTTTGTTAATACTCCTGTTGTCACTAATTGTTAACAATAATTCCATCGCTCAACCTTTCACCATTGACATCCCAATCAACGGACAACAGCTAACTCCTCCAAATTTTTCAACTGCAGTTGGAAATCTGACAGGTACTTATGATTCCTCAACTAACGTGTTGAATTTTGTTATTAATTTTAATGGTTTAACAACTGCTGCAACGGCTGCAAATTTCCATGGTCCTGCCCCCCGTGGGGTTAATGCTCCGGTACAAATTGAATTTGCAGGATTTCCGGCTGTTGTATCAGGAACTTATTCTAATACATATATACTTACTGATACTCAGGAAATACAACTTCTTGAAGGTGTATGGTATGTAAATATTTGTAGCAGTTCATTTCCAAACGGAGAACTGCGAGGTCAACTTGATGAAGGAACTTCACCTTCATCAATTGAAATAACACTCTCCGGAAATCAGGAAGCTCCGGTTCCAACTCCTTCAACCGGCATTGGAAACCTGACATTTACTTATGAATCCTCATCTAATGTTTTGAATTTTTTTCTTACCTATAATGGTTTAACCGGCATCACAACAGGTGCAAATTTTCATGGTCCGGCTCCCCGCGGTGTTACAGCTCCGGTTCAGATCGAATTTACAGGATTTCCATTAGGCATAACAGCAGGTGCTTATTCAAATTCATATGTACTTACTGATACTCAGGAAATGCAGCTTCTTGGAGGTTTATGGTATGTGAATATTCATACGGCTTCATTCCCCGATGGAGAAATAAGGGGTCAGCTTGAAGAAGGAACATTGCCGGTTGAATTATCAAGTTTCACAGCATATGTATTAAAAGATAATGTCACATTAAATTGGTCAACTCAAAGCGAAACCAATAATGCGGAATTTAATATTGAAACAAAACTTTCGTCTTCATCAAACTGGACGAAAGCCGGTATTGTTACCGGTAGCGGTAATACTAATGAATTAAAAAATTACTCATTCTCTCACAGGGTATCTTCAGGGATATATAATTACAGATTAAAGCAAATTGATTTTAACGGCAACTTTCAGTATTACAATTTATCAAATGAGGTCAATGTAGGATTACCTTCTTTATTCAGCATGACTCAAAACTATCCTAATCCATTTAATCCGTCAACGAGAATAGATTTTGAGCTTCCGGTTGATGTTAATGTAAATATAACTTTATTTGACATATCCGGAAAAGAAGTTTTAAATTTAGTTAATGAAACAAAGAGAGCCGGATATCATACTGTGCAGTTAAATGGAGGTGGTTTATCCAGTGGTATATATTTTTATAATATAATTGCAGGAGACTTTGTTCAGTCTAAGAAGATGACAATAATTAAATAAAAACTTCAGAAAAATTCCAGAATAGGCAGTACAGACGTTCTTAACTGTCTTTTTTATTGTATAGTTTTAAATATTGTCAGAGGAACGTCTGGTATGTTTTTAAAAAAATATCTGCAGAACTTTCTTTAGTTATCCTTCTTCAATTTTCTTCGATAAAAGCATCTCAGCAAGTGCGAACAATATTGCCCCTATAAGAAAATACTTCCACAGACTAAATCCTGTCTTTGAATCCCTTACAGCCCCGGATATATCCTCATTCTTTGAAATGAATGTTACATTCTCAATTCCATTTTTATTAAAATATTCTGTAACTTCTTCTTCAGTTGAAAACAAAGTGCTGCTTTCAGCGGAATTTTTATTTAAAGCAAAATTAAATTCCAGTCCGGTTGTATCTTTGATTGCATAGATTCCAACTTCAGATGTAAATTCTTCATACGGAAGAAATAAATAATTTTCTGCTGAAGACTTCAGATCGATCCCCGGATTAATTACGGATTTATCCGGTAAAATAATATCATTAATATTATTTACTGCTCTCAGGGAGATAAGATTGGACCTCCCGGCAATATACTCTTTTTGAAATTCGAAATTATTGCTGAGATAGTACACGCTTCTGATTATTAAGGGAACAAATATACTTTTGAAAGGAAGATCTGACATATCATCAGTTGCTGAAACGGATGAAATAATTATCTTACCTTTTGCAAGCTTTGACTCCAGAAGAAAAGGTCTGTTGTTTATTAATGTAATAATTGAATTTGATGATTCTTCAGGCAGTAATTCAAAATAAGAATTTATCTTAGGTGACTCGATATTATACTGATCTGAAGTTGAGCTCAGTTTGTGACTCGAAAATATTTCAGACAAGACCGGATTTTCGAAATCCACTTTATCAAATTTTAAATTCTGATTAGATTCAATATTAGTGTTTAGGCTTGCAATCCTGAACGAACCAAGCTTGCTCAGCAAAATGTTGTTGTAATTATTCACATCAATATTGTTGCCGGGAAACAGGAAAACTCCCCCGCCGTTTGAAATATAATCTTTCAAAATACCGGCTTCAGTATCGGTAAAACTGTTTTTATTTGAAATGAAAACGACATTATACCTGTAAATATTTTCATTAACATTACTCTCACTGCTGATATTAAACAATTCACTTTGCCTTTTAATTGAATCCGAAAGAATATTGCTTGCAGTCTGCAGAGCAAGATTGATAAAATAAAAATCCTTCCCGCTACTTTCTATAAGCCCTATATTAAATCTGTCAGGAATGTAAAGAGAAAAATAATATTTGTTGTCCTGCAATATTTCATCTTCCTGAAATTCAGTTTGAATGAGCTCTATTACGCCGTTAACATTTCCATGATGACCGGATTTAAAAAGAAATTCAACTTCTGTTTTATCAAACGGGTTTATATCAACTGCTTTCTCACCTCTCAGTTCATTGTCCACATAAAGATTTACAGTCTTATTGGTGACTTTGAACTGAGTATGATTGGTCAGATATATTTTAATTTTAATGTCTTTATCTCTTTCAATAATTTTCGATGAAACCGTAAAGCTGTCAAGTGAAAGATTATTCACTTCCCGGTTTCCCTCCTTAATCAGAAATGTACTGACAGGATTTTTCTTCAAACCTTCAAAACCTCTGCCGTCTGTATTTTCTTCATTCAGATTTATTTTCTGAAAATCCGAGATAATATAAATTTCTTTGTTAGGACTTTTTGAGTCTCTTAGTATCTGATCAGCATAAGTTAATATTTCATTCATGCCTGCCGGCTTATAAGACAGCTGAACTCTTTCGAGTGAATCCTTAATTTCCTGAATACCGTCAAAAAAAAACTTATTGTTCTTAAATTCAATTTTTGAAACCGGTATGAAATATATATTATCGGATTCACTGTGAGACTCAAGTATTTTTTTGACGGCTTCTTTTGCCTGACTAAAATACTGTCCTTTATTATCCCTTGCTGCCATGCTGAATGAATCATCCAGAAAGATAAGCACTGTTGAATTTTCATCATCGTCAATGTTACCAGCGTAACCTTCATAAACGGGATTCGCAAAACTCAATACAAGAAAAACAACTGTAAATATTCTTAACAGTAACAATAAGATTTGCTTAAGCCTGATTCTTCTCATTTTCGATTTCTGAATCTCTTTCAGAAACATTAAAGTGCTGAATTCAACTTTACGTATTTTACGGAGATTCAGTAAATGAATGAGTATCGGAATCGAAATTGCCAGCAGTCCGAATAAAATGGAAGGATTTAAAAAAGTCATTAATTAATTTATTTTACTGTACCTAAAATAATTCTTATATGCCTTTATCTAAATGCATTTAAAAGTTAGTTACAGTATCTAAATGTAAAAAGTTTCTGAAATGAGATAAATACAACAGACTTTTGGGAGACTGAAAGCTCAAAAGTCAGTGTTAGCTGGTTGTAGCTCGCTATAAAATTGCTTGTTATGAATTGAATTCTTTTATAAAATTACTTTTTTGAAATCAACGGTGACATTACGCTGATAAAATTATTGTTGTTGTTTAATACCAGCGTCAAATCTGAAAGATCTACAGTATTATCACCGTTCAAATCACCCGGTAATCTGTCTCCGGTTAAGAATTCTGAGGCATTATTATAAATTTGCAATAAATCATCGAGATCAATGGTATTATTCCTGTCAATGTCACCGCTGTACATAAAGTATTTACCGTCTTTAAGCTGCTGATTATTTCCATATGCCTGAGATGAAGAAGTTGTAAAATCATAATTGTAAACAGGACCTTCCGCAACCAAAGGCTCTCCCCCGGATTTACTCCATGTCTCAATTCCATTAAAATGTTTAACAACAATATAATATGTTCCTGTTTTTGTATTTGAAAACTTGAATGAACCTTTCAGATTTAAAGAATCCACTTTTGCTTTAGCCGAATCAACTATGCTGAAAGGACTCGAAATGTTTCTAAGGTAAACTGTTACGGTGTCAGTTCTTGAAAGCCTGCCTGTCAAACTGTTATATAGTCCTTCCGTACTGACTTTCAGCTCCAATTTTACCGGAGGATGATTTAAATCGTAGATGTTGGTTTTGATTACAAATAAACCGTTGCTTATGTCAGAACCAATGATTTTCCCGGAAGGAAATTTGTAAACTCCCCAGCAGCCGCTGAAATTGTTTGCATTGCTTGTGGGAGAAGTATCATACCAGGCAACTTCAACCGGACTCGGCGGATTACTTATGTCAACAATTCTAATACCCGCCCTGTAATGCGCAATGACTGCATAATCGCCGAATATTTCTACATTGTGAACTATTGATGATGTAATGCCTGTCGGCTGCCACTCGGTTACAAAAGTTATGTTATCTAAATCTTCAATGTTCCAGACATTCAGTTTTCCGGCGGGTGACTGAATTTCATTAGTAGTCAGAATATATTTCCTGTCGCGGGTAATGTCGGAATTATGAGTTGATGTAGTGGATACAGGATATGATCTCCATGTCCTGACCGTAACAGGATTGCTTTTATTATTGACATCAATTACTGAAGTCTGACCTGTATAAATATTAGATGCCCATATGGTATCATTCAGTATCCTGCTGTCATGTACATAAAGACTGGTCCATTGACCAAGCTTTACCGGATTTTCCGGATCGCTTACATCAACGATTGTAATACCTCCGTTCGCAGCGGAGTTTCCCCCGTTTAAATAAAGATAATGACCTGACTGAGAAATTGAATGTGTCTTTGTATAACCCGGATAACTCCAGGTTTTCACAAGCCTAGCTGAATCCGGAAGATACTGAAGATCGATAATCTGCAATGCGCTGTTGGCTGCTTCCGAAACTATATATGCATAATGAGAATATGTTTTGAGTTCATGCCATGAGCTTGTCAGGTTAGGAACATAATCAATTTCCCTAATATTTGCTGAATCTGTGATGTCAACAATTGAAGTTCCGCTGTTGCATCCCAATAAAGCATACTCACTACCGTCCGGCGCAACGTATCCCCAGCATGCCGCATAACTGCTTCCATAACTGTCAAGATTTCTTAATAAGTATGTATTTTGATTTGCCAGTTGTCCGGACGAAACATTGATCATTATCATTACTAATGAAAATGATAATTGTATAATTTTCATATAAAAAATGTTTTTTTAGGTTTAAACAAATCAGACCGAATAAATTCGGGCTTTAACGGAATAATTTTTGTATACAATATAGCCACTATTTTTTAACTTTAAAATAGTGTAATATGGGCTCGTTTTTTAATAAGCATTTAAACTTATGTATTGCACATTGTACATTGCTAATTGCTAATTGCTAATTACTAATTACTAATTACTAATTACTAATTACTAATTGCTCATTGTTCATTACTCATTGTTCATTGTTCATTACTCATTGCTCATTACTAATTGAACATTGTACATTGCACATTGTACATTGTTCATTGCTCATTAAATTATTTATTTCATATGAACACTTCAAATGTTAAATTGAAATCAATTTAATTATTATATGCCGGTAAATCTTATTCTGTCTTTATTAATATTTGCATCATCAGCATTTTATCCACAGAACAACTTTCATTCTCAAAAAACATCACAATCAGAAACTCAATTTCAGTTAGGCAACGGAGTTTTGCTGAGCAAAAATTCCGGTCTTATACGTGACAAACGAATCGGACTGATTACCAATAACAGCGGAGTTCTGCAAAACGGAGACTTGTTTTTAGATTCTTTAAATAAATATTTTTCGGTTACAAAAATTTTTACTCCCGAACACGGATTACGAGGCGATGACCGTACTGAAGATTATACGGATGATCCGACAGGAATTTCAATTGTTTCCTTATACGGTTCAAAGAAAAAACCTGACACTAATGATCTTGAAGATGTAGATATACTTGTCTACGATCTTCAGGATGTAAGCGCAAGGTTTTACACTTTCATTAACACTATGTACTATTGCATGGAATCCGCCGTTGAAAATAACAAGGAGTTTATTGTTTGTGACAGACCGATTATACCTGATGGAAATTATGTAGACGGGTTTATGCTGGATAAAAATGAAGAATCTTTTGTCGGGATGATTAATGTTCCGATAGCTTATGCAATGACATGCGGAGAGCTTTCAAAATTTATTAATGATGAATACTTTGGTGGTAATTGTAAACTGGAAGTAATTCAAATGGAGAACTATACACGATCAACTGACTACACTTCATTAAATCTGCCGTGGATAAAACCTTCACCGAACATGTTTTTTCCTTCTACGGCTGTATGTTATTTGGGAACCTGCCTCCTTGAAGGGACAAATTTTACTGAAGGACGCGGTACAGATAAACCTTTTGAATTCATAGGAGCTCCATATTGTAAAGGTGATATATTAGCAGGTGAACTTAACACCTTCAATTTAAAAGGAGTAACATTTGAAGGAATTAAATTTACACCACAAACCTTTTTAGGATTGAATCCTCCGAAATATCCGGGTGAATTATGTGAAGGTGTTTATTTTGCAGTTACAAACAAATCCTTATTCGAACCTGTCAAAGCAGGTATTGCATTATTGGTTTCACTGAAAAAATTATTTCCCGGTTTTCAAATTAATAGAAATAATTTTCTCGACAAACTCGCAGGTACTGAAAATCTGAGATTGATGATAGAGAACGGCAGCAGCTATGAGGATATTATCAATTCGTGTGCGGATGAACTGAATCAGTTCAAGACTAAACGTGAAAAATATCTTTTGTATCCATAACAATTTAACTTTAACTGTAATTTAAATTTCCAAAAAATTACCAATATGAAAAAAACAGACATCTCGGTTCTACCCGGATATTACTCCGGTTATATTAATGAAGTGGAGGATATTGAATTGTCTGAAGCTTTGGCTAAATACGGATCTGAACTTTTAAATAATGATAAGGATAAATTAATCAGGGTTGGCGAAAAAGTGTATGCTCCGGGTAAGTGGTCTGTAAAGGATATCATTCAGCATATCATAGATGCCGAAAGAGTCTTTGCTTATAGAGCGCTGCGCATTGCAAGGAACGATAAGACTCCACTGCCGGGCTTTGAGGAAAATGAATACGTAACGATGGCTGATGCTGGTAAAAGAAGTATTGATGAATTATTAAATGAGTATGATGCAGTTAGAAAATCCAATATCATTTTGTTCAGCAGTTTTGATAATGCAATGCTGATCAGAGAAGGGCTGTGTTCAAGTAATAACATTTCTGTCTTGGGAATAGGGTTTGTACTGGCAGGCCATTTGTATCATCACTATAAAGTAATGAAAGAAAAATATTACCCGCTTTGCAGTTAGCAGTTAGCAGTTAGCAGTTAGAGTCATTAGATTTTAATTCGTAACTCCTAAACTGGCATAGCCAGAACCAAAAATGAAAATGATTTTTAGTTCATATCTT
>CAYNTN010000079.1:0-22041 GCA_964399995.1 uncultured Ignavibacteriaceae bacterium | reverse complement strand
TGTAAAGTTTGTAAAGTTTGTAAAGTTTGTAAAGTTTGTAAAGTTTGTAAAGTTGCAGAATTATTATAGTGAAATTTAAAAAAACCAATAAACATTATGATAAATCCTTAATGATACCGATTACCCAATACTTAATGCTTTGTACTGAATACATGAGCCTTAATGCCAAAAACACAATACCCAATACTCAACACCTAATACACAACACTCAATACAAAACACAATACTCATTTCTTAATTTACTGTTAATCACACTGGCTTTATTAATTTGTTCATGTGCAAACCAGCTTCCTCCCTCAGGCGGCCAAGATGATAAAATCCCGCCGAGAATAACTTCTGTTTCACCGCGTCCCGGCACGACGAATTTCAAAGGCAACGAATTAACATTCAAATTTGATGAGTATGTCGACAGAAGAAGCTTCGAAGAATCTTTTTTCATTTCACCGAAGCCGAAAGGAGATATTGAATTTAACTGGAGCGGCAGGGAAGTTGAAGTTGAGTTTACAAAACCGCTGGATAAAAATAAAACTTACCTCGTAATAATCGGAAAAGATCTCAGAGACGTGCGCGGGGGAAATGCTCTTAGCTCGCCTTTATCCTTTGCATTTTCAACAGGGAGTAAAATTGATAAAAGCAGCATTTCCGGAATGGTATTTTCGGATAATAATGAACGTGTGAAAATCCTAGCTTATCTGAAAGACGGGAAGCCGGAAGAACAGCTAAATCCGGAGAAGGCGGTTCCGGATTATATAATACAGGTCTCCGGTGACGGAAGCTTTGAACTGCAAAATCTTCCTGCGGGAAATTACAGAATATTCGCAATCACCGATGAAGACAGGAATAATCTTTATGATAAAGACATTGATAAGATAGCCGTACTCTCGGATGATCCTCAGCTTATTTCAGACAGCAGCATTATCAGTTTGAATTTTCTTTTAAAGAATTTTGAAATAAATAGAAACAGCCCGGGCTTTGTTAAAGATTTCAAAGCTGATTCCATTAATTATATTTTATCCGGTTTTTCTGATGATGAAAAAAACATTCCGCCTGATTACAGACTATATTTGCTTTTCCGTAATAACGATCTGTCCAAATCCGATATCGTTAACAATTTTACACTTACTGATTCCGCTGCGAATAAATCCTACAAACTTGTTTTCAACTGGCTCAATGATTCATTGCTTGAAGTATTCTCAACAGAAAGATTTGGAATGTCATCGAACTTGAAGTTAGAAATTGATCTGGCGAACACATCTAAGAAGTATTCCTATGTCAGGAATTTTAAAGTTGCAGGAAATAACAGCTTCGGAAAAGTTTCGGGAAAGATAGTTTCAGAAACAGAGCTTGCTTCACCTGTTTACATTAATCTTTACAGCACTGATAACAAGCTCAATAACTATACATTAAGACTCACTGACACAACAGATTTTATATTCAGCGAAGTGCTTGAAGGAAATTATATTTTATTTTCATTCATTGATGAAAATGATGATGGCAAATACAGCCCCGGTAATCATTTTCCTTTTACAGCTTCGGAAAAGTTTGTTATTTATGATAAGGAGATCAAAGTAAAAGGCAGCTGGAATGTTGAGAATGTGTTTATTGAGTTTTGAGTGTGTGGAGTGTGTGGAGTGTGTGGAGTGTGTGGAGTGTGTGGAGTGTATAGAGTGTCTGGAGTGTCTGGAGTGTGTGGAGTGTCTGGAGTGTATAGAGTGTCTGGAGGGTATAGAGTGTCTGGAGGGTGTGGAGTGTATAGAGTGTCTGGAGTGTGTGGAGTGTATAGAGTGTCTGGAGTGTATAGAGTTTATTAGTTCGTTGCGTTCCCTGAGTTTGTTTGAGTCCGTTCAATTCATTGAGAATCTTCATTTTAGAATTCTTTTCTTAAAACCAACCTTTCGTAGAGAATCAGTAGATTATTTATACTGAAATTCCCGCTGCAATTTAATTCACATCACCGGGGAAAATATTTCTCAAAGAATTGAAAGCTTAATAAATGATAAAGAAGTTTTCGCGTTTGAAAGCACACTTTCTTCAATAAATATTCTTGAGATAATTTCAAAAGCAAAACTTTTATATAAAGTTAACATTTTGTCTTTTATTTGAAATCATACAGGATTGTTTATAAGAGAGTAAGTGAAAGAGTCATACAGAGAGGGCACAGCATTGCAAAAAAAATTATTAAAAGAAGATATTTCAGAGGAATTGAAAATTTAATGAAAGTTTATAAGGACAAATGTGATTATTGTATTATTGTAGATAATTCAGGTGATACACCAAAAACTATTGCGAGAATAAAAAATAACTCACTTCAAAGTGTTACAGTTTATTCTGAAGAAGAATGGAAACAATTAAAAAAGTATGAATAAAACTAAATCCAAAAGAGAAACCTTCGAGGAAAAAATTATTCGCGGTATAAAATTAGGACGGCAAAGAATGCTCGAAGAAAAAAGTCTGAAGGACCAATATGTAATTTATTATGATAAGGAAAAAATGTTAGATTAATTAAATAATCAGATCACCATTTCTTTTTCCCAGATCATGCTTGACAATGAATTCAGTATAAATTCCTTGGCATTGAATATCTCCAGCAAGACTGGTTCATCTTCTGATGTGTAATGAATAATAATGTTTCCTTTATCATCAGCATAATCAATTTTCTTATCGGATAATTCAATTAATAAAGCATCCGCATCTTTGCTGTATTTTACTTTAGTCATATCTCTTAATCTTTCCTGGGTAAATTGTTATAATTAATACATAATTATTTTTTTCTTCATAAACTATTCTTAACACGTGCTTATTATCAGTTTTCCTTTGAGCGATTAATCTGTTCATATATCCAAATTCTAATTTTTCAGGATCAGTTATTATACTCTCTATAGTTTCTTTATCAACATAAATTCCGTGTCTTCTCAGAATCTCTATCTTAGCAATCGCATGATCCGAATAAACAAAAGTCATAATAATCAAATCTGTACTTAATCATCACCTATGAAAAAATATATTAATACTGCTTAAATATCAAACTATATTTGCTCTTACCTAAATCAACTTAAGTCAGGAAAGTTAAATGATTTGGAATTTGGAATTTCGGATTTGGAATTTAGAATATCGAATCTGCTCACTAAATAATCAACTTCTTTTATGCACTCTATACACTCTATACACTCATACACTCTATACACTCCACACACTCCACACACTCCACACACTCTACACACTCCACACACTCCACACACTCTACACACTCTACACACTCTACACACTCTTTCTCGTAATGTTAGATTTAATCTTATAGGCCAGATTAAACAGCATGAGGTCTAAGAAAACATTGCTCTCGATGTCCCGGATAGCTTCTTCAATAAGATTTATGATTTTATAATTCTCCGAATCGAAATTCGATACAAACTTACTTATTCTGTCTGATTTATCTTTGTTGATGATCAAATCATCATTTCCATACTTCTTGCTGATAATGTCTCTGAACCATACCGCGAGTAAAATCAAAAATTGCTTCACACGCTCCTTGTCTTTTTTACCTGTGATGAAATCTATCTCATTTCCAATCTTAAGATACTGATCAGTGAGCACTGCACTCAGAAGATCGAGAACCTTGTTGCGGAGTTCCAGATAATTATTGTTGAGTATGTTGCTGCATTTTGTAATGCTGCCTTCCGAGAGTTCAGCGAAAAATTCCGCTTCACTGTCTCTGATCTTTTCATCCTGACTCTTAATATATTCATAAATCTGCTCCCTGGACAGATTATTAAATTTTATATTCTGACATCTGCCGATAATTGTCGGAAGCAGTGAGTTGATTTTGGAAGTTGTAAGAATGAGTATGGAATCTTTAGGCGGCTCCTCCAGTATTTTCAGTAATGAATTAGCACTCTGAGGATTCATAATATCGCAGTTAGATATAATGAAAACTTTTTTCTTGCCGGTCTTCCCGGTCAGATAGATTTCTCTTTTGATCTGACGAATGCTTGAAATCCTGATGTCATTTGCCCTGGGCATGGAAATTTTATAATACTTGTCATTAATTTTCATATCCATCTCTTCGAGATAATTTCCATAGTCCTCTTTCTCAAGTTTTTCAAGCGGACTGCTGTCTTCATCAGTTTCATTTTTCCCGGTAGGAAGAGCAATAATGAATTTTACTAACGAAGACCTGAATGAATCAATTTCAATACAGCTTTTACATTTATCGCACGCTTCATTTCCGTTTACCGGATCATCACAATTGAGCAGCTTTGCAAACTCAACAGCTGCTGCATCCTTGCCTACACCTTCCATTCCGTAAAAGATCAACGCATGCGGAACCTTTCCGCTTTGAAAAACATTCTTGAGAATTTCCTTAACCCTACCTTGACCGATTATATTTGACCACATTTTGTAATGAGTAATGAGTAATGATTAATGAGCAATGAGCATGAATACTATTAACTATTAACTATTTAATTTAACTGTTAACTGTTAACTGTTAACTGTTAACTGTTAACTGTTAACTGTTAACTGCTAACTGTTAACTGTTAACTGCTAACTGTTAACTGTTAACTGCTAACTGTTAACTGCTAACTGCTTCAGAACGTGTTTCCTATTCCGAACTGAAAAGTATATTTATCACTGTAATTGCATCCCGGTCCGAACAGCCAGTTAGATCCGCCTACAGGACCCGGCTGAGGGTCATATATTTTAAATCCTAAATCAAGGCGTATAGCGCCGACTATTGTGTAGTAGCGTATTCCTCCACCGGCTGCAAGTGCAATTTCATTCAGTTTAAATTTCCCGATTTCAGACCACACATTTCCAAAATCAATAAATGAGGCAAAACCAAGATCCCGTATGTAAGTATTGTTTGATTCTATAAATGGTCTTGATCTGTGCTCGATAGTGTTTTCTATAATGAAATTTCCGCCGATATCCTTATCGGCAACAATGCCTAATTGTCTTGCGCCCCATCCTCTGACGCTTGTGCTTCCTCCGCATAAATACTTTGTTTCAGTCGGTACAAAGGAAGAGCTGATTTCAATATTATTTACAAAAAAAGCATTCCTCCCATAGTCAATAATTATTCCTGCTAAAACTTTGCCGGCTAAAACCGAAGAAACGTTTACTTCCCTGCTATTTAGGTTTAAATAAGCGGAATTAAAATTTGTAAACTGAAAATAATTTAAAGTCTGAGTGTTAAAAATTTTCTGAGCTAAGTTTCCCAGAAGTCCTGTTTCTGCAAAGTCAAATGACTGGTAATTTCCTTTAAAGGGGAATTGAATATTGTTCACTCTGTTATGAATGAAGGTTATTCCGAGTAGCGACAGGAAAAAATTTACATCAAATTTTTTAACCAGTACTGAATCCTGAATAATGTCCTCCTTAAGTATAATCCTTTGGTTCTGTGTTTCCCATCTTGCATTGATCCTGTTAATGAATGTGTAAGTCGGCAATTCATAACCAAGTGTAAAATTATTTTTAATCTGTGTGATATTCGACATTTCATCAAGTCTGTATTCAATGCCTATGTTCCAGTTACCGGAAATGTTTCGGTTATTAAAAAGGAAAGGCTGAAACAGAAGGTTTTCAAAAACAAGTCTGTTATTTTCAAGCGAGTGATAATAAAATCTTCCCCTTGTAGTAAGATTTCGCCCGCCCCCGAAAAAATAGTTATCATTGAACGCAAGCCCCACACCAACATAAAATGTGTTTTGTATTTCATATCCGTAAATCTCCGGAGTAAGATTATATTTATAACCGACAACAGCATTTATAGCAAAATATATTTTTTTGTTCAGGCTGTCAATTTTATCAACTACAATCCTTGGATTTTCCAGGATGGTAATTTTTGCCAGATTAAGTTCACTGTTTACAACTTCGGATTTGTTGTATACTTGATTTTCCGAATAGGTAAGCTCTCTTGCTATGTCTTGTTTTGACAGATTATATTTTTGACTTTTGATTGTAATTGTGGTGGATCCGAACAGGTATCTAAGTTTTGGAAGAAATCTAAAAGTGATATTTACTTTGCCCTGAAGCTGCTTATTGTTTGTTTCAATCTTCAGTATCTCGGGGCTTTCAGAATGAGCAGTTGCGTAACCGTTATTGTAAAGCAGATTTAATACCCGGTCAACTTCCATTTTAATAGTATCCTTGTTATAAAAGCTTCCCGTCCTAATCAGTCTTGATTCGGGTTTTTCAATCAATTGTTTTAAGCTTTCTTCAATACTGTCAAGCCCGCTATGATTGATATTATAATACCTGTATCTTGTATTTTCCCTGACAATAAAATTTTCAATTACTTCCTGATCCTGTTTATTAAATATTAGATTTGTATCTACTACCGTGTCAAAGAAGCCGTTATCAAAATAATACTTCCTTAACCTCTCAACATCTTTCATATACATTTCCATATCAAACACATCGCCGTCTTTAGAAGCCAGGAGATTTCTTAAATCACTTTCTTCAAATGTTTTCATACCTTTAAATTTTATATTAATCTCATCAATTTCAAATTTAGATTTATCACCATTGTCATTTTGGGCAACTGGGACACCGGGGAAAATTGATATTAATATTATTAAACCAAGGAAGTATTTTGAAAAGGTAATAAACAAATTTCAATAATGATTATATATAAAAAAACCCAATAATTTAAAAATTACTGGGTTAAAATTAAAGATTATTTAATCCTAAAAGTCTTTGTTCTCTTCATCATAGAAAAAGTCTTCATCAGTAGGATAGTCCAGCCAAATTTCCTCAATACTTTCGAACGGCTCTTCGGTGTCTTCCATATCATTGAGGTTATTTATTACTTCTTTTGGGGCACCTGTTCTGACAGCATAATCTATCAATTCGTACTTGTTGGCCGGCCATGGTGCATCATCTAAGTAGGATGCAAGTTCTAATGTCCAAACCATATGTTAATACCTCCTGAATTTATTATTTATTTAAAAAAATTTAATAAAAACTTTTTTGCAAATATCAAAAACCACTTTATTAAAGTCAATCTCTTAATCTATATTCATTAAAATCAGATGTCAAATGTCAGACGTCAAATGTCAGACGTCAGATGTCAAATGTCAGATGTTAAATGTTAAATGTCAGACGTTAAATTTCAAATACTCAATACTAATAACTCAATACCCATAACTCAATACCCATAAACTCATAACTCTAATCTCTCAGTCTTGGATCTAAAGCGTCTCGTAATCCTTCACCTATTAAATTATAAGATACAACAGCAATGAATATCATGAATCCGGGAAATATTGCCAGCCACCATGCATTAGCCGATCCTCTTGCTTCATTTAGCAATGAACCCCAGGTAACAGTAGTAGCTGCTACACCAAATCCCAGAAAGCTTAATCCGGCTTCAAGAAGAATTGCTCCTGCAATGGCGAAAGCACCGGAAACAAGGACTGGAGCAATTGCATTTGGAATCACATGTCTCAGGATTATTTGATTATTAGGCAAGCCAATGGAATTTGCAGCAGTAATGTATTCCATGTTTCTTACTTTTAAAACCTCACCCCTTATTAGTTTTGCATCACTTGTCCAGGTAGTAAAACCAATTGCAGCCATTATGTACCATATACTCGATCCGTAGATGGCAACTATTGTAATAATTAAAAAGAACAGAGGGAAAGTCATCATAATTTCAACAAAACGCATGATAAGCAAATCTACCTTACCTCCATAGAATCCGGCTAATGAACCCAGAATTATTCCGATTAAGAGTGCAATGCCTGCCGCTACAAATCCTACTGAAAGTGATACCCTTGAGCCATGTATCAAACCCGACAGCAAGTCTCTCCCGATCCCGTCCGTCCCAAGATAATGGTCACCTCCGGGAGGACTATAAACATTTGCCAGATCTATTTCTCTTGATCCGTAAGGAATAGGACTCCATACAACACTTTCAAGTTTATTTTGATCATCTAATTCTTTCCAGTTAACATTAATTAATTCAGGATCCCATTTATTAATACCAAAACTGTTTAAATAATCTTTTATTACCGGAAAATATGTTTCCCCCTTATACTCAACATATAAAGGTTTACTGCTTGCAAGAAAATCCGCAATCAAAGCTAAAAAAACCAAAAAAACAACTATATACAATGATATCATTGCTAATTTATTTTTTTTGAACTGATGCTTTACCAAAGACCAGTAACTTACTCCGACTGCTTTCTGAGATTCCAGCTGAGCTTCAGATAAGCCTGTGGTATCAATATCTATGTCAGTTATCTTTTCTGGAATTTCCGGTTCTAATATCTCTTTATCTTTCATATATTTTTATGCTGCTTTTTTTGTGAATGCAATTCGCGGATCTACAAAAGAATATGCAATATCCACTAATAATATTCCTATGACTGTAAGCGAAGAAGCAATGACAAGTTCTGCCATAATTAACGGATAATCCCTGTCTAATATAGCCTGAAATGCCAGTTGACCTATACCGGGAATTGAAAAAATTGTTTCTATGATTATGCTTCCGCCAACCATTGCAGGTAATAAGCCACCCATCAAAGTAATGATAGGGATGAGTGAATTCCTGAGAGCATGTTTCATTATTACTTTCCTTTCAGATAATCCCTTTGCACGTGCTGTCCTTATATAATCCTGACGTATAACCTCTAGCATTGAACTTCTCATTTGTCTCGATAGAAATGCAAAACTTGCAAGACTTGTGACTACAACCGGAAGAAATAAATGTTTGAAATAATCAAACAGTTTACCGAAAAAACTAAAGGAATCAAATTGTTCTGAACGAACACCTGATGTCGGGAAAATCTTCAGATATTCTATATTACATAAAAAAACAATTGCTAAAGTAGCTACCCAGAAGTTAGGCAAAGAATACAGAATAAACAACATTACAGTTGTAGTTCTGTCTACAACGGAATATTGTCTTGCCGCACTGTATATTCCGATCGGAATGGCTATGGAATAAATCAGCATAAATGAAAGAACGCTTATAGTAATAGACACCGGCAGTCTTTCAATTATCTTATCCAGAACAGGTCTGTTGTCTTTAAAGGAATTTCCGAAATCTCCCTGCAGCATATTTCCCATCCAGATAAGGTATTGCATTGGCAATGATTTATCCAATCCGAATTTTTTCTTATAAAATTCTTTCGCCTGCTCGGTCATCTGATTTTTTGCATCGGATTTCATAGCTTCTCCCGTCTGTCCCAGTTTCATTTCTGTGGGATCACCCGGAGCAAGACGGCAGATAAGAAATGTTATCATTGTAATAATGATAAGAGTCGGAATGAAAAGCAATATTCTCTTGATTACATACTCAGTCATGTTGGATTTGTAAGATTTATAAGATTCATAAGATTTATAAGATTTATAAGATCTTTTGAGTAAAAATATACCTGCTGCAATATTTCTGCAGCAGGTGTTTTAATATTGTTAATCTCTGTATCTCTGGCTCGGAGCAGGTGTCCACCATTCATTTAACAAAGGTGAATCAGGATAAGCATACCATCTTGCATTCCTGAATCTATCGCTGTAAAGATATCTTGAAGGTTCAGTCCACAAAAAAGTAGTCGGCTGGTCATCATAAATTATTTTCTGCCATTTATTCAATAACTCTATGCGCTGAGCTTCATCAAATAATAATCTGTTCTCTTCAAGCATTTTATCACTCTCCGGATTTGTATAACTTATCCAGTTGCTGCCTTCTCCTTCTGACTGCGATGAATGCCAGATCTGATAAGGATCTTCCGGAGTGACCCCCAGCTGCCATGCTGCATAACACGCATCAAACTGATGCTTTTTAGTTTTATCCAAAAAAACCGACCATTCATAATCCTGTAAATCCGCCTGAATTCCAAGCTGCTTCAATTGCTCAATTACAATCAGCATTACCTTTCTTCTTTTTGGATTATTGTTGTTCATAAAAGTAAATTTAAAATCTGTCTTTTTTCCGCCAATAACTTTGTCCAGTACACCGTCACCGTCAGTATCTTTCCATCCTGCTTCCGCTAACAATCTTTTTGCTTCTTCCGGATTATATTTTATTTCCGGCAGATCAGTATTGTAATATTTACTTTTAATAAAGACCGGTGAATTTACAGTCGTTCCCATCCCATATATTATTTTATCTATTATTGACTGTCTGTCAATACCATAACTTAAAGCCCACCTGACTTTTTTATCAGAGAAAAGAGGACTTTTATTATTCCATGCAATGTAAACATAAGTCGGTTCTGTTACTAAGGCTTTTTTTAGATTAAACTTTTCCGGATCTTTTACATTTTCTACAAAATCAACCGGCTGAATTACAAACATTTCATCTATTTCCTTATTCTTTGCGGCAACTATCGCTGCGTTCTGATCCTGTATGGTCTTAAATACTAATTTTGCGGGGAAGTTGGGGATTTCTGATTTGTTCCAGTAGTTATCATTTCTTTTTAATGTAACGGATTGTCCTGTAATCCATTTATCAAGCTTATACGGACCGCTTCCTACAACGTACTTTGGATCACGTGATACTTCCTGTGAATTCAGGAAATCTGCATACTTCTGCATATCCGGAAATTTAACCGGATCTAAACTTTTACTCGCTGCTTCAAGATCAGCCCAGGTAAATTTATCATTCATACCGTCTTTATCTAATATGTGCTTAGGCGTGATTGCGGTTCCTCCAATGGTGTAAACTGCCTTAAAGTAAGGTTTCGACATATTTATTCTGACCTTATATTTATTTCCATCAACAAGCTCTGCACTTTTGACATCATTAAAATAATTTCTCAATGACTGAGCATCTGTAAACGGATTCTTAATTGTTTTGATTGTAAATATTACGTCTTCTCCCGTGAGCGGCTTGCCGTCGGAGAATGTAACATCTTCCCTTAAATCATATGTGTATGACATGTGATCATCACTCACTACCGGAGGTGCCTTTGCAATAATAGGTTTAATTTCATATGTAACTCTGTTAATATCAATGAGTGGTTCAAAAATATAAATATAAATTCCTGTTGCTGTTGCATCATTTGTCACTGTAGGATTTAATTTTTCAGCATCAGACATTTCCATCCTTATCACCCAGTCACCGGGTGTCGCATCTTTCGTATCTTCCGGAATCAGCTCTGTCAGTGTAAGCTCGGTTGTTTCATTTGTCTTTGCTGTTTCTTCCTTTTTTCTGCCGCATGATGATATTATAAAGACGGCTGAAAGAAGAACCGCAATTGAAAATATTGCTATTCTTTTCATCTTAGTAGTTTTTTAAATTTAATAATCATTTGTTTGTTTATACTATGTCGAGGGTTATTTGTTGTAAAATTCTTATTCGAAGTCATGCTCGAAATATTCAGTGGATTTTTCCAGGCGTTCATGACCGGATTTTGAGATATTCCTTCTTGATTTTGAATTAATTTTATCTTCAAGCCGTTTTCTGAATTCCTCTGCTGCATTATAACCATAATGTTTACATAAATAATTCAATGCTATCACTTCGGCAATAACGGTAATGTTTTTTCCCGGAAATATCGGCAGCTTGATCAATTCTGCATCTACGCCGAGAAGATTAATGATCGTATTGTCAAGTCCGGTTCTGTCATAAGCCTTATCCCTGTCCCAGTCTTCCAGTTCAACAATTACTTCGACTCTTTTCTGATATCTTATCGAACGGATGCCAAAAATTGTTCTTACATCAATTATTCCAAGTCCCCTGATTTCCATGATATGTTTTGACAATGCAGTGCCGGCACCCATCAAAACTCCTTCACCTTTCTTTGTAACCACTACAACATCATCGGCTACAAGCCGGTGCCCGCGCTCAATCAGATCAAGCGCAATCTCACTTTTTCCAATCCCCGATTTACCGGAGAAAAGAAGACCTATTCCGTAAACATCCACAAACGATCCGTGAATTATAATCTGTGATGAAAACTGATCATCTAAAAAATCACTGATAAAATAAGCAAAACGTGTCGTTGGATACGGCGTTTTAAACACCGGAATTTTTTTTTCCTCAGCCAGCTTCACCAGCTCTTCAGGTATTTTGTTGTCATTTGTGACTATTACACATGGAACATTGAAAGAAAAAAATCTCTCGAGAATTTTTTTTACTTCCGATGATTTAAACTGTTCAAGATAGCGGATCTCGGTATTGCCAAAAACCTGAACCCTGTTGTAAGTAAACAGTTTCACATAACCTGCTAATGCAAGCCCGGGCCTGTGAATGTCCTTTTCTGTTATTATTTTTCGTGAACTGATTTCAGACCGGGTTACTTTTGTTAATTTAAATCTTTCTTTACATTCCGTAAAAAAAAACTGAACCGAAATCGAATCCTTTTTTAACTCTTTTATATTTTCAAACTTATTTGCCAAAAGTTTTAAATTGTCTTAATAGCTTCCTTTTTTAAGTCATGCTTCTCAGCCTTATGTTTGTCTTTATATTTCAATATTTGTGACTCAATTTTATCAAGTGACTTATCAATGGATTTGATGAAATCATCAGTACTCTCTTTTGCAGTTATTATTCTGTCCCTTAACTTTAGAATAATCTCACAGTTCTTGATGCTGTTTATTGCTTTTTCGAATGAAAGTATTACGTCCGCATGCTGAATCTCTTCATGATATTTATTCAGAGTTTCAATTTCGCTCTTTATGTACTCCTGAAGCGTTTCATGTGCCTTAAAGTGCCTTGAAGTAATGTTTACTTTGATCATTTCCACCTGAAGTTAGATTTTTAATTTTAATAAGGGTTGATTGCTTTTTGCGAATATGCTAAACTATATGATTAATTTCAACTGTAAATTTACGATAACCAGGATTCATCGGGTTTCATAGGTATTCTACATGATACCTTCACCATAATTAAACAATGCTTAGCTGCCAATCAACGGTTTACCTCACTTAAAATTCTCTTTTGACAGCCTGCAATTGTCATAAATAAATGAAACCCATACCCCATACCTCATACCTCATACCTCATACCCCATACCCCATACCTCATACCTCATACCTCATACCTCATACCTCATACCTCATACCTCATACCTCATAAACGCTCTAATCCTTATAAAACTGTCTTGAAGACGGTACCCACCACTCATTAAACAACGGAGAATCCGGATATGCATACCATCTTGCATTTTTATACCGGTCGCTGTAAAGATATCTTACCGGTTCACTCCATAAAAACGTTACCGGCTGATCTTCATAAACTATCTTCTGCCATTTATTGAGTATTTCTTTTCTTTTTGCATCATCAAACTCAACTCTGTTTGCTTCGAGAAGTTTGTCAGCTTCGGGATTTTTGTAACTCATGTAATTGCTTCCTTCGCTTTCAGATTGTGAGGAGTGCCAGATCTGATAAGGGTCGTCCGGCGTTACGCTCAGCTGCCATCCGGCAAAGCAAGCGTCAAAATTATGCTTCTTTATTTTATCAAGAAACACAGACCACTCATATTCCTGCAAATTTGCTTCAATGCCGAGCTGTTTAAACTGCTCAATCAGAATAAGAAGAACTTTTTTTCTCTTAGGGTTTGTATTGTTAGTGAAAGTAAATTTGAAATCAACTTTCTTACCGTTAATCATTTTATCAAGAATTCCGTCTCCGTCAGTATCTTTCCATCCGGCTTCAGTCAGCAAGTCTTTAGCCTTTTGCAGATCATAAGGAATTTCGGGAAGGTCAGCATTTAGAAATTTACTTTTTAAAAAAATATGGGATTGAACGGGAGTTGCCATTCCATAGACAATCTTGTCAATCATGTCTTTTCTGTTTATTGCATAAGCCATAGCAAGCCTTACTTTTTTATCTGAAAAAATGATATTATTATTGTTCCATGAAATGTAGTTATAAGAAGGTTCTATCACCAAAGCCTTCTTTAAACTGAATTGTTCCGGATTTTTGACATTTTCTACAAAGTCAGTTGGCTGGTAGACCTGCATTTCATCTACTTCTTTATTCTTTGCAGCTACAACCGCTGCATTCTGGTCTTTTATAGTTTTAAAAACCAATTTATCGGGAAAGTTCGGAAGATTCTCTTTATTCCAGTAATTTTCATTTCGTTTCAGAGTTATGGATTGTCCTGTTATCCATTTATCAAGCAAATAAGGTCCGCTTCCCACTACATATTTAGGATTTCTTGAAACTTCCTCGGCATTAATAAACTCGGCATACTTTTGCATTTCCGGAAATTTCTGCGGATCAAATGTCCTTTGAGCTTCTTCAAGAGCATCCCAGGTAAATTTATCATTTACACCGTCTTTATCCAAAATATGTTTTGGAATTATTTCCATATCACCGAGAGAATAGACAGCCCTGAAATACGGTCTGAACATATTAAATCTGACCCGGTATTTATTGCCGTCAACGAGCTCTACATTTTTTACATCAATAAAATAATTTCTTAACGCCTGTGCATCGGTAAAAGGATTTTTTATTACTTTGACAGTGAAAACTATATCTTCCCCGGTCAAAGGAGTTCCGTCTGAAAAAGTAACATTCTCTTTCAAATCAAATGTATAAGAAAGATGATCATCACTTATTACAGGCATTGACTTTGCAATCAGCGGCTCAAGTTCATAAGTCATCCTGTTTATTTCAAGAAGGTTTTCAAATATATAAAGGAATATTCCCGAGGCTGTTGCATCATTGGTTACAATCGGATTCAGTTTTTCGGCATCCGACATGACATGCTTGATGATCCAGTCACCCGTTTCGGCATTGTCAAGTTCCGCCGGAGCTACTTCCGTTATAGGAAACTGTGTTGTTGAGGTTACCTGAGTTGTTTCTTTTTTCCTCCCGCATGATAAAATGAAAATGGAAGTTAAAATTATAACCGGTATTAAATTTAATTTATTCATAATCCGTATTTTTTTTGAAAATATTAAATATTCTAATTGATTTATTCAAGTTATTGTAATATTTTGAATCATGTCAGAGTTCCCACACAATAATTCAGCAGATTACCATCTTTCAAAAAAAGTATACCTTGTAATTTTAATTTCAGGTTTCGTCTGGTTGTTGTTAATTTTTCTGGCACCTTTATTAAGCCACCCCGGTGCAGGTTCGGAAAATTTATCTTCTTACCTTTATCTTTTTTTTTCAAAAGTCTGTCATCAGCAGGATGACCGGTCATTTCATCTGTTTGAATATAAGCTTGGAGTATGTTCAAGATGTGTCTGGATATATGCAGGTTTTTTTCTAGGGACAGTGATTTATAGGATCAAATACAAGGTTAACAATATAAACCCGCCTGCAATCTGGCTGTTGATTGCTTCGGTAATGCTGCTGATTTCCGATGTAATATTTGAAAGTCTCGGAGTTTTTTCAAACACTTTTTTTTCAAGGTCACTTACCGGATTCATTATTGGTTTAGTGCTTCCGTTTTATCTGATTCCGGGTTTCGTAAAGTTCTTTGATGAAGTTAATTCTTTTTTAAGAAAAAAAGTAAGTACATAACATTTTAATGAACACTCCCAATAGAATTACACCGATTATTTACGGAACATCAGTCATGACACTAATAGCTGTTTTTCCCGTGCTGAATCTGATTAATGTTTTTTGCTGTGCCGGAATAATGATCGGAGGAGCCGCGGGTGTTTATACATACTGGAAGCAACTTCAAAATACCGGATACAAATTGACTGCCAAAGACGGAGGAATGATTGGAATATTATGCGGAATACTGTCCGCAATTTTTGTAACGGGCTTCGGGCTTTTACTGAGTTTATTTTCAGAAACGAATCCTATGTTAGACGTTTTGAAAACTTTCGATGACATAGGCGTTCAGATTCCTCCGGAGATGACAGAATACCTGAATAAGTTTTCAAATGAATATAATGATCACGGATTCTCTCCCAGCATTACCATAATTTCACTTGTAAGTAATATTATACTTTATCCTTTATTCGGTTCTATCGGGGCTGTTCTCTGTGTTACTTATTTACTTAAGAAAAATTCCCCGAAAGTTTGAGCTTTCTAAAATTAAAAAAAATCTCTTCCCGCGAAGCATGGAAGATAAGGTGGATACTGCTTGGTTTTTTGGCATTCGGATTTTTAAGTGTTGTATTTTATCCGCTTGATATTCTCCGAAATTTTTTCCCTCAATTATTCAGAAATGAAAGCTCGTGCATAATATTAAATGTATTTGGAATTCCGTGCCCGTTTTGCGGGATGTCGCATGCATTTTTTGAATTCATAAACTTCAATTTTAGCAAATGCATTTACTATAATCCATCATCGGTAATTTTCTTTTCATTTTTAGGAATTGTATGTTTGTGTATTTTTGTACTAAGTCTATTTAATTACAAAGCAGATGTAACTTTTAACAGAAAAACTTTTATAGTATCTGTTTTGGTTTTAGCAGTTGTATGGATTTTAAATATTCTTTTTGGACATCAATAAAAATTTATTAACTTAAGTTTATTGTGATCTGATAAACCTGTCAGGTTTTTGAATTACTGCAATTCTGATGATAATTCTGTTAATTGTAATGTTATCAAATTAATGTAAATTTCACAAAGAAACCTGACAGGTTTTATACCAAGCGGTCAACTTAAGTTACTAAATATTTTTTTACTCATTACTCATTACTAACAGTCATGTTTGAATATTCCGGTTCTATTCATGTGCATTCGAAATTTTCCGACGGATCAGGCACCGTAGAAGAAATTGGAAATTCTGCAAATGAATCAAATCTTGATTTTATTATCCTTACCGATCACAATACTTTAAAAGCAAAAGATAAGGGGTATGAAAAGTGGTTCGGCAATATAATGCTTATTGTAGGATATGAAGTGAATGATATTAAAAATAAAAATCATTACCTCGTTTTTGGGATGGACAAGGTGATCGGAACTTTCGAGGAGCTTCCGGACGGCGATCTTGGTAACAGGCTTTCGGCAGTAGAGTATGTAAGTCTAATAAAAGAAAAGGGAGGGATAGGATTTCTTGCACATCCTCATGAAGTCAGAAATCACCTTCCCGAGCATCCGCCTTATCCGTGGACAGCATGGGAATCGGAAGATTTTACGGGGATTGAAATCTGGAATCACATGAGTGAATGGGCAGAAGGTCTCAACGATTCAAACAAGCTTCAGAGACTTATTCATCCACTGAAATCAATAATCGCTCCACCTGAAGTGACATTGAAAAAATGGGATGAACTGAATGAGAAAAGGAAAGTTGTCGCAATAGGCGGAATAGATGCTCATGCTCATAAACATAACATTATGGGTTTTGAATTTGAGATTTTCTCATATAAAGTTTTATTTAAGTCAATACGCACTCATGTATTTGTAGATAAGGAAATTGAAAAAGGTAACAAAGAAAATTTTGAATTTGATAAAAAGCAGGTAATTGACGCTCTGGGGAAAGGAAGGAGCTTTATTGTGAACAACTATTACGGAAGCGGACGCGGGTTCAGATTCTTTGCGGAGTATGACCACGGAAATTATACCATGGGTGATGAGATTATTTTTGACAGGGATAAAAAGAAAAAAATAATATTCAGAGCATTGCTTCCGTCAATTGCAAAAATGAGATTCATACACAACGGAAAATGTATTAATGAAATTACCGGACTGGATGGGATCTGGGATATTAATGAAACAGGCTCATTCAGAATCGAAGTATGGAAAAATAACAGAGGATGGATTTTTTCTAACCATATAAGGGTAGTTTAAAAAACGGTTTAAACCGTTTTAAGCAAAGAAAAGTTGGATACAAAATTCGAAAATAAATTAGATAAGTTAATCGTAATCGGAGACAAGATTCTCATAAAATCAAAATCTCCTTCCGAAAAAACCAAGACCGGCTTGTATCTTCCTCCCGGGGTTCAGGAAAAAGAACAGGTTCAAAGCGGATATGTAATGAAAGCCGGACCGGGCTATCCTGTGCCTGTTCATGCAGATGATGAATCATGGAAAAAAACTGAGGATAAGATAAAGTATATTCCGTTACAGGTTAAAGAAGGCGACCTTGCAATTTTCCTGCAAAGAGATGCTATCGAAGTGGTCTATGAAAACGAAAAGTATTTTATCGTGCCTCAGCATTCGATTCTTCTTATTGAACGCGATGAAGGTTTGTTTGAATAATCTGCGTTATCATTGAACCGGAAAGCATGTTTATTCAATTTTAATTAAAATTAATTTAGACTTAAATATGAAAAATCACTTTATAAAATTATTCCAATACGAAAACTGGGCTAACAAAGAAATTGCGGAGACTATGCTTGGTATTGAAAGCCTTCCTGATAAACCTTTATCCCTAATGTCACATATCATCAATGCCCGTATAATCTGGCTCAGCCGTATCAAAAATGAAGTTAGTGATCTCGCCGTCTGGAAAGTTTATAATAAATCTGAAATTGCAGATGAACTGATTAAATCATCATCGGCACTGACTGACTTTATAAGCAGCCTCCCGGAAGATGACTTTAAAAAATCAATTCATTATAAAAATACAAAAGGGGAAAACTTCAATTCGGCTTTGGAAGATATTCTCATTCATATGACCCATCACTCAGCATACCACCGCGGCCAAATTGTCCTGTTGATTAAAAATTTGGTAACAACTTTACCCTATACTGATTATATTCATTTTATTCGAAATGTGAAATCGTGAATCGTCAATCGTCAATCGTGAATCGTCAATCCTCAATCATCAACTTTATACACAAAATAATATGAAATACAACGAAGATCTCTGGCAGCGGCTTCAATGGAATGAATGGCGTGATACGGCAAACACCGTTCATCTTTTTACACAGATAATAGGAAAGGTTCGTCTTGCATTAATGCCGATGCAGGCTGAATGGGCTCAGGTTCCGCTTACTTTGACTTCTTCAGGAATTGCATCTTTAGGAATGCCCGCTCGGTACGGCACGTTAGATATCCTATTTGATTTTATTGCGCATGAACTTAAGTTTCATTCAAGTGACGGGCGGACGAAATCCTTTTCGTTAAAAAATAAAAGTGTTGCTGAATTTTATAAAGAAACATTTAACGTTTTAAAAGAACTTGATATAAAGATTAAAATTAACCCGATGTCAGTTGAAATGAAAACCGCAATAAAAATGGATACTGATGAAGAGCACCGGACTTATGATGAAACCGCTGTCAGACGATGGTGGCTTTTACAGGTCTTGATAGGAAATATTTTTAATGAATTCCGGAGCAGGTTCTCGGGAAAAGTAAGTAATGTAAATTTTTTTTGGGGAAGCTTTGATCTTTCGATTACATTTTTTTCGGGAAAATTTCTCGAACCGCAACCTGAATTTGATCTGATTTACCGTGTCGCTATGGATGCCGAACAAATGACTATAGGTTTCTGGCCCGGTAACGATGAATCTCCCGAGCCGATATTTTTCGCATACACTTATCCAAAGCCGGAAGGGTATGAAAATTCAAAATTAAAACCCGAAGCTGCGGTCTGGTCAATTGAAAAAGGCGAATTCATACTTCCTTATGAAGCGATTAGAACCGGCAATCCTGAAAAATCCATTCTTGAATTTTGTGAAAGCACATACTGTGAAGGAGTAAAGCTTGCCGGCTGGGATCTGAAAACACTTGAACACAAACCGCCTGTTTTGAAAATTAAGAATTAGGAATTAGGAATGAAGAATTAATCAGTAATAAGAATTAAGAGTTACGAGTTATGAATTACGAGTTACGAGTTACCGAATTTAACGGGAAGCATAGAATGCAATGATGCAATATAAACAGAGTTACACAATATATACAGAGTTACAATCAAACGATAAATAAATGGATAAGAATTCTTTTACAATTTCCGGAAATATAGTTGATGTCATGAACAGGAAAATCTTTCCCGGCACGGTAACGGTGGAGGATTCTAAAATCAAAAAGATTGAGGAAGATAACAATACATATGATGATTATATACTGCCCGGTTTTGTAGATGCTCATATTCATGTCGAAAGTTCGACGCTGATACCTTCGGAGTTTGCGCGGATATCGGTGCTTAACGGAACGGTTTCAACCGTTTCCGACCCGCATGAAATTGCTAATGTGTTGGGTATCGAAGGAATCAGATATATGATAAATAATGCAAAGAAAGTCCCGTTTAAATTTTATTTCGGTGCTTCCTCCTGCGTGCCCGCGACTGCTTTTGAAACCGCAGGTGCGGATATTGGTGCGGAGCAGATCCGGGAACTCTTTGTCAAAGACGGTCTGCACTATCTCAGTGAGATGATGAATTATCCCGGTGTGCTGAACAAAGACCCTGAAGTGATGGAGAAGATCGGAATTGCAAAAGAGCTGAACAGAGCGGTCGACGGTCATGCTCCCGGATTGAAGGGAGAAGATGCAAAGAATTACATCGCTGCAGGGATTGAAACTGATCATGAATGTTTTACACTGGAAGAAGCTCTGGACAAACTTAAATACGGTATGAAGATTTTAATCCGCGAGGGTTCGGCTGCAAAAAATTATGATGCACTGCATCCCATTATAAAAAATCATTCTGACAATGTAATGTTTTGCAGCGATGATAAGCATCCGAATGATCTGATCAGGGGACAGATCGACAAAATAGTTTCGCGCTCGGTTGAGAACGGATATGATGTTTTTGATGTCTTGAAATGTGCCTGTATCAATCCCGTTAAGCATTATAAGCTTGATGTTGGCTTGCTTCAAACCGGTGATCCGGCGGATTTCATTGTTGTAAACAATCTGAAAGAGTTCATAGTGCTTCAGACTTACATTGACGGAAAGCCTGTTGCGGATAATGGTAAAACTTTGATCGAGAGAGTTGATGAAAAAATTGTCAATAATTTTAATACAAACCTGAAAAAAATTTCTGACTTTGAAATTCACGGGAAAGAAGGAACAATCAGAGTCATTGAGGCTGTTGACGGACAGTTAATAACAAATGAGCTTGATGTCCCTGCCAAAATACAAGATGGAAAGATAATTTCGGATACTGAAAATGATGTACTGAAGATTGCAGTCACAGAGCGTTACAAAAACGGCAAGCCTGCAGTTGCTTTCATAAAAAATTTCGGACTGAAAAAAGGAGCGCTGGCATCATGTGTCGCTCATGATTCACATAATATAATCGCAGTTGGTGTCTCTGACAAAGACATTTGTGATGCCGTAAATGCAATCATAGAAAATAAAGGCGGACTTGCTGTCGCAGATGGGGGAAGGGTTGAAGTTCTTCCATTGCCGGTTGCAGGTATCATGACAACAGAAGACGGATATTCAGTTTCAGAAAAATACATAAAGCTTGACAAACTCGTGAAGCAGTTTGGATCTAAACTTACAGCTCCGTTTATTACTTTATCATTTATGGCACTGCTGGTAATCCCTCAGCTGAAGCTCAGTGACCTTGGCCTTTTTGACGGAAAGAATTTTGAATTTGTGGATTTATATAAAGCTGATAATTAGTAATAAATTGATAATTGATAATTTATATTTGATAGATGATATCCTAATTCCTAATTCCTAATTCCTAATTCTTAATTCTTAAACTGGCAAAGCAGAACCAAAGTTTTAATTCCATTCTCTTTAAGACTATAAGTTTTTTTCTCAATTGATTTTTATAGTAAATCCTAAAGACCTCAAATCCTGTGAATCCTAGTTCAGACGGTTCTTTGCAAAATAATATTCTTACCATTTTGAGCAGAATTTCATTGTGACTGAATAACTTGTAATTTGTAATTTGTAACTTGTAACTTGTAATTTGTAACTTGTAACTCCAAACCTGGCATAGCCAGTACCAAAATTGAAAATGTTATTTGTTTATATCTTAATTTTGTGCTGTCTAAAAAGCGATGTTATTTTTACCACTAAGTACACTAAGAGCACAAAGATATTTTTTTTAAATCATTTTTTCTTAGTGCTACTACATAACAAAACTTTGCTTTTTTAACAAACTATTAAGCAGGTAAAAATTTCCACAAGTCTATTTTCTTGAAGAGTAATATTCGTGTGATAATTTCTTGACCTTTTTTTGTTACTCGATACTTAAATGTTTTTGGAAATTTGGTTATCAAACCATGTGTACTTAGTGGTAAAATATAGTTTAAGACTTAACTAATTTTATTTATTGAA
>CAYNTN010000078.1:0-22151 GCA_964399995.1 uncultured Ignavibacteriaceae bacterium | reverse complement strand
TTTACCTCTTTTAAATAACATTTTCAAAAAACTTTTTTTGCAACATACGAGTCACGAAGACACTAAGAAAAAAGTTTTTGATTTCATTTCCCTTTGAGCCTTTGTGCCTTTGTGGTAAAAATGTTTCTTAGTTTTGAGACACCCTCTCTATGCAGGAGAGGGGAGAAAATTCTGTTTTAGATTCTTCTAAAAATTTTTTCGGAAGAGAAGATGAGTGCAATGGATTATGTATCAATCCTTTCTGCATGGAGAGAAAAGTTAAAAAAATGAGTGTATAAATTGAAATTATACAAAATAAATTTAGTCGTTTATTTAGCGCAATTAATTCATTAAAATTAAAACTTGATTATTCGTTTAAAATGAATGATTTTATTTAAATTCTTTAAATCAGGTTTTAGTATTCAATGCCCGCATCAGACGATTTATTTCAGCTTATCAAATCACTGTCAAAGACAGAGAAGTCATACTTTAAAAAGTTTGCATCACTGTTCAATGAAAATGAAAGCGGTAATTATCTTAAGCTCTTCAGTGAAATTGACAAACAGGTTTCGAATTCAAAGCAATACAGCGAAGACAAAATAGTCAAAGGAAATTATTCAGGTAAATTTATTAAAAACATTTCATATCATAAAAATTATCTGCATAGTATGATTATGACTTCAGTAATGTTTTATCACAGAACCAACAAAGAGTCCATTACTTTGAGAAATCTTATCACACAATCTGAAATACTCATTGACAAACTCCTGTTTGAGCAGGCAAGAAAATTAATACAGAAGGCAAAAAAAATTGCAATTGACCGTCAGCAGCTGTTTTTACTTCAGGACATCTTAGCCATTGAAAAAAAAATTCATAAGAACATTCTGAACTCCGATGAATTTGAATCTAAAAATAAGTTGGTCTCCGATGAACAGTTTAAAATTCTCAGCGATATAAAAAGCGAACTCGAATACAGCTATTTATATGACGACCTGGGCAACCGTGTAAAAAAATTAAGCACGGGATATGCACGAGATAAAAGTCAGATTGATGAAATTGAAGAAATATTCCGGAATCCTTTGCTGCAGGATGAAAATAAAGCAGTCTCATTTCAGAGCAGGACGTACTTTAATGTAATGCACATGTATTATAACATAACAAAAAAAGATTACGAGAAGGCATACCATTATGCAAAGAAAATAGTCGGTTTATGGGAAGAGAATTTCAGCAAAGCCGGAGGAAGAATTGACTCTTACATTAATGCATTAAATAATCTGCTTACAACGCAAATACGCACAAAACGTTTTGATGAATGTGTGCAGACAGCATTGAAGTTAAAGGAAATCGAAGTTAAGTTTCCGAAATATATTACGGACAAGAACAGAGTTTTTATTTTTTATTCTGTATCTGTTCTGATGATTTCATGCTATCTCGAAATACTTGACCCTCAAGTACTAAAAAATCATCTGCGTGAAGTTGAGAGTTTAATTCCTGATTATGAAAATAAAATTACTTTATATCAGAAAATTATCTTGTATTTTTTTCTCTCTGTTTCAAACCTTGTTCTTTCAGATTTTGAAAAGTGCATTCACTGGACCGGGAAAATAATCAACCTTGAAAAAACAGACCTTTCGGAAGATTATCAGTGCTATGCAAGGATTATTAATCTAATATCTTATTATGAGCTTGGTTATCTGGACTCAATCGAGTACGCGCTTAAATCCGCATATCATTTCCTAAGCAAGAGAAAGCGTGTATATAAGTACGAAAATATAATTTTAAAATACCTGCGCAAATCCTTTCGTTTAAAATCTTCTGGTGAGCTACATCAGATGTTTGAGGAAATGGAGCAGGAAATAAAAAAAATCTATGAAGACCCGTTTGAGCAGAATGCATTTGATGCGTTTAACATTTTATACTGGCTGGAAAGCAAGCTGAAGAAGAAACCACTAATAAATATTATGAAAGAAAAAAAGACCTGAGTAATAGATATGGAATATGATTTAATATCATTTTTATATAAACTTGGTTCAGATGAGAATCCATTTACCGAAGCTGGATGAGTCTGTGTGAAACATCATTCGATAGTAGCACAGGCTATTAGACTGTGATTTAAACTTCAAATACCCGCGTTCCAAAGCCTGGGGCTTTGGAACGAGAGATGTTGAATCATTAAAGATAAAATGAAATTTTCTTACTTTTATTTAAGCAGAAAAGGAAAATAAAAACAAATGAGAAACAAAGACCAAAATAAAATGGATTATGAAACGGCAATGTTAATTTTGAAAGATTACAGTGATGTGCTTTCTGGATGTAAGACTCAATTTAAGCCCGTTTCTTTATTATCTAATTCAATTGAAGAAATAAAATCTGCAATTATAGCCAATATAATTGTTTGTAAAATTAGAGAAATTAAAAATATTCCATTTTCTAAAGATGATAAGGAATTATATGAATTAATGGAATTTTCATTTACATCACTAGCAGATTTTGTCGAAGATATTAAAGTAAAGAGATTAAATGATTATTTAGATTTTATGGAAAACCTCGAGAACTTTCCTTATCCTAAAAAACCGTCTGAAGAAGAAAAGGTTGAAAATTGGAAACGTCTTAGCTTTCATCCTGGGCACAAAGATTATGCTGAATATTTACAAGTTTTTATAAATTTGAGGATGAATTTACAGAACTAAAAGGAAATTGGGATAAAAAAGATTTAATAAAAAAAATTAAATCCCTAGTACAGCTACTTAATCCGACAAACTTTGAATAAACATTTTCTACTATAATTGTAACATTAACAATAAACGACCATGCAAATAGAACGAACAAACAATGAAGTAATAATCCGGCTTCCATCGAATGTTGATACAGAAGGACTGCAGCGCCTAGTGGATTATTTAACCTACAAAGAAGTAACATCAAAATCAAAAGCAAAACAATCCGATGTGGACAAACTTGCAAAAAAAGTCAAAAAAGGTTGGTGGAGAAAAAACCGCAGCCGGTTTATTAAGTGAAAATAATTGTTGACACAAATATTGTTTTCAGCGATTGCTAAATACAAATGGAACAATAGGCGACTTGATTTTCAACTCTGACAACGTCTTTCAGTTTTATAGTTGCAGCTACATGAGACATGAAATTGAAAAACATTGGGAAAAGTTAAAACGAATTTCCAAACTTTCGGACACCGATTTAGAAGAATCCCGATTCAAAATATTTGCGAAAATAAATTTCATCAATGAAGAACTAATTCCGGAAAAAACCTGGATTACCGCCGAAGAAATTGTAAGGGATATTGACATTGATGATACAGATTTTATAGCTCTAACAAATTATCTCAAAGGTTACTTGTGGACTGGTGATATGGAACTTTACAACGGACTAAAACGAAAAAATTTTAATCGGATTTATAATACTTCAAGTCTAATCGCTTTAAGATCAACAAAAAGTTGACTGCTGCAAGTTACACTGAAGAGATAACACCTGCGATAAAGTTTTAATTATACTTTGCAGAATTACATTAACTTTTTTATTTATCTTTGATATTTAATGGTCTTTTCTTCCGCCCAACTCAAAGAGAAATACGGATTTGTTAATCCTTTCATTCCTGACACGCTCGGGAAAAGAGCATTACGTTATATGAGCAACGGAGACCGTTTGCTTGATATCGGCTGTGGTGAAGGAGCTGATGCTGTGTATTTTGCCGGCAAAGGATTTGAGGTAAGAGCTATTGAAAAAGACAAGGAATATCTGAAACGTTTTCGAGCTTACCGGAAAGACAATAATCTTTCTAATATTACTATCAGAAGTTGCGATGTGATAGATTATCCCTATCCGCGGAATTATTATGATGCCATAATCTGCTTTCTTGTAGGATGCTGCATGAGGCGAAGTGAATTTGAAAGAATGCTGGGTCCGGTTAAGCAATCTGTAAAACCCGGAGGAATCATCGCAATGTCTTTACGCAACTATCTCGACTATGAATTCAAAGAAGCCTTCGCTTCACGCAAAATGATCGAACCTAATACCTTCCACTCAAAGGTGAACTGCTGCAATATCAGATACTACATTGAAAAAGGACGTCTGCGTGAACTCTTTGAAGACTTTGAAATTCTTTACTATTTTGAAGGACTCGTTCCCGATAAGTATCTTGAGGATCCGGAGCATGGGGATTCATATGTTATTTGCAGGAGGGGGAATGATGAGAAATGATGTTTACTTTTCACTTCTATTTATGAACTAATAATGGTTTGAAAAATAATGATGGTTTTGTGATATTATTTATAATACAAATTATAGAGAATGATCATCATGCACTCACTCGAAGATTTTATCTTCGAGATTTTCCCCGATACTGCTAAAATTAAAAACAATCCTGAAGAGCTTAAAGAATATTTCGAAAACTTTTATTCGTATGGAATTCATAAACCTATCGTCAAAATTGAAAATGGAATTGTAATTGTCGATATTGATACTGATTTACTTGAATCTCAGGAATCTGAGTACAAGAAAGTTGTTGCACTTTGCGAGAGAGGAAAATACCGTGAGGCAAAACAAAAACTTGATGTACTGATTGAAAAAAATCCAACGGTTTCCGAATATCATAGAATATACGGTCAGATACTTTCGGATGAGGGAAAGCAGGATGAAGCAATAGATTCTTTGATAGATGCTTTGAGATGGAATCCGGAAAACACTTATGCTCTTCTAATGATGGGAAACATTTTCGGGAAATTTAAGGATGATATTGAAACATCAATGAAGTATTATGAGCAAGCTCTTAAAACTAATCCTGAAGATAATATAACTCTGAACAATATAGGAGCCACTCTTATGCAGCTGAATAAGTTTGAAGAAGCTAAGAAGTTTTTCGAACAGGCAGCAAAAATAAATGATGATTATCCGAACACTCATTACGCGTTATCAATTATCGCAGAAAGTGAAAATAAATTCAATGAAGCTTTTGATAAAGGAATTACTGCTCTAAAAAGGAATATAAGAAAGAATGAGATTTACGAACATTCTCTGAATCAATCAATCTCTGTTGCTAAAAAGATTATTTCCACAGCAGATGTTTCAGGACTGATTGGAAAATATAAATTAGCTCTCGAAGTTGGGGGGGGATTGAAATTGAAATAATTGGAGATGAAAATATAGATACAGCAGCGAAGTTTGAATTCGCTGAAAACCACAACCGTAATAAACACTTCTTAAAATATAAACCGAGTTATCCTGCAGTACAGCATCTGCAAATGCACGAATTGGTTCATCTTGATTTCGCTAATCAAGCCCGGAAGGATCACAAAAACAAATTATTCATTTCGACTCAGCGGCAAAAAGGAGAATTTATTCGTAGCCTTGACTCAACCATAAGAAGATTCAAAAATCTGGGTTATGAGGAAAAATCAATTTCAAATTACTGTTCAGGTTTATTCAACGGACTCAACAGACAAATATTTAATACGCCAATTGATCTCTTTATTGAAGATTATCTTTATAATAATTATAACGAGTTAAGACCATTTCAATTTATTTCCTTATATGCATTAAATAAGGAAGCATTACATGCAGTGACTGATAAGAAAATAGTTGATCTCTCTCCCAAAGAGGTCTTGTCAAAAAGTAAAATATATAATATAGTCTCCGCACTGCAGTTTAAAGAACTTTATGGCGTTGATCTGATAAATGAGTTCAAAGCTACAAATTCTGAATTAAAGCTAGCGAATAAATTATATAAAACTTTTTTAGAAAAAAGAGATTCGCGTAAACCGGGAGATGAATATGATGTCGTCAATCAATGGGCAGATGAATTGAAGCTAAATAAAAACTTTGAACTTGTTGATGAAAGTGATTACAGAAGAAGAGCAAATGTTGATAAAATATTGGAGTCGATTGAGAAAGATCCGTTTGATATGAATACATTAAGTCCAGAGAAAGCAATAGAGACAGAGAAGTTTCTTAAATCGCAAAAAGAAATTGGTACTAACATGGCGGTTGTGATGTATATGGTTGATGCTATGAAATATTTTGAAAATATGGATAAAGATGAAATAAAGAAAATAGCATATGAAATTGCTCTATTAGGTACTCAGGGATTTTTTCCGGAGAAGAAGGGATATAAATTAAACTCAATTCCGGCAAAGGAATTTTCAGGATATCACATACTTGCATATTATTATGTGAGCTGGAAGATAGCTATACCGGAAATGGTTGCGCAATTGAAATTGCCTTATGATAAGGAATATGAAATGGCAGATGCACTTTTTAAGAAAGGAGAACATGAGTGAGATAAAGGAAATATTAGATGAAATTCTAAAGTTCAGAAATGAAAGAGACTGGGAACAGTTTCATAATCCGAAAGATTTGGCCATTGCAATTAATATTGAAGCCGGAGAATTGCTAGAATTGTTTCTTTGGAAGAATGCTGATGAAGCAGATAAGGAAAGAGTGAAGGAGGAAATTGCTGATATATTGATCTATGCGTTATTGGTTGCAGACAAATATAAATTTGATGTAGAAAAGATTATTATAGATAAACTTGGAAAGAACAAATTGAAATATCCTGTTGGACTATCCAAGGGATCTTCCAAAAAGTATAACGAATTCAAATGAGACTATACTCAGGGTATTCTCCACATTTCATTGAGGACTCCATTCAAAATCAGATCGCAGAAAAGCTAAAGCTATCCTTTTTTGAATATTTCAGATATCAGCCTCCCTCATCAGAGGTTAATTCATGGCGCAACTCATTAAGAGCTTTTTCTCAAGTTTTGCAATACGCAAATCTTCTGGATCACGGGATTATACTTGAATATCAATTACCGTTATCTTCAAAGAGACTTGACTGCCTCATCTCCGGTAAAGACATAAACAGATCGAGCAATGCCGTTATTGTTGAGCTTAAACAATGGGAAGGTTGTGAGCCTTCGTTTGGAGAAAATGAAATCATAACTTATGTCGGGAGAAATTTGAGATCGGTTCTTCATCCTTCCGCTCAAGTAAAACAATATAATCTTTATCTGAAAGATAATCATACTGCGTTCTACGAAGATCCTAACCCTATAAACCTTGAGTCATGCTCATACCTTCATAATTATACTTATAATGAAACAGACCATTTGTTTGATAACAAGTTTAAGATTTTACTTGATGAGTATCCAATTTTCACTGGTGATAAGGTAAATGAATTCTGTGATTTTTTGAAAGAAAGACTTGAAGGCGGTGATGGTCTGGATATTCTTCGCAAGATTGAGCAAAGCAAATACAAACCTTCAAAGAAATTAATGGAGCATATAGGTAATGTAATTAAAGGAAAGGAAGAATATATTTTACTTGACGCACAAAAAGTTGTATATGACCAGGTCTTATACCTTGCTAAAAAGGGATTTCACAACAAACAAAAATTTGTTTTCATTATCAGAGGTGGACCTGGTACAGGCAAATCTGTAATTGCCTTAAATCTTATGGCAGATCTACTGCTTGCAGGATATAATGCACATTACGCAACGGGTTCGAGAGCATTTACTGAAACACTCAGAAAGATTATAGGAACTAGAGGTTCATCACAATTTAAATATTTCAATAGTTATATAAATGCAAAGTCAAATGAAATTGATGTATTAATTTGCGATGAAGCCCACAGAATTAGAACCACCAGTAATAGCAGGTATACACCGAAAGAAAAAAGATCAGAGGTTCCCCAAATTGATGAACTAATAAAGTCATCGAAGGTCTCAGTATTTTTTATCGATGATCTTCAGGTAGTCAGACCTGGAGAGATTGGAAGCTATCAATACATTTACGAAAAAGCTAAGCAACTTAATTGTAAGCTACACGATAATGAATTAGATGTTCAGTTCAGATGTGGAGGATCGGATTCATTTATAAACTGGATAGATAATACATTGGATATAAGAAAAACTGCAAATATTCTTTGGAATAAAAAGGAAGAATTTGATTTTAAGATTTTTGACAGCCCGATTGATCTTGAGGAAGCAATTCGGGAAAAAGATAAAGAAGGATTCAAGTCCAGAATGACAGCTGGCTTTTGCTGGGATTGGTCAAAAGCAAAATCCGACGGGACATTAGTGTCAGACATAATTATTGGTAATTATGAAAGACCTTGGAATGCACGGCCTGAAGCTACACGATTAGCAAATGGAATTCCAAAGGCAACGCTCTGGGCTCATCAACCCGAAGGTATTGATCAGGTTGGATGTGTTTATACTGCACAAGGATTTGAATTTGATTATGCGGGTGTAATTTTTGGCTTGGATCTTAGATATAATTTTGAAATGAATAGCTGGGAAGGATTCAGAGAAGACTCCTATGATTCTGTTGTGGCTGCAGCAAGAACAAATTTTATTGATCTGATAAAAAATACGTACAGAGTATTATTGACTCGTGGGATGAAAGGCTGTTATGTTTATTTTTTACACAAACCGACTGAAAATTTTTTCAGAAGTAGGATGGAATAGATTCTATGAGACTTGATAGACTGATAAATATCAAAAGTTTCTATAGGGTAACAGGTACTCCTGAAAATTTCCTGACTGCATTAAGGTATAAAGTTTGGGGTTTCAATCCTGATAGAGTAATTGACTGGAAAAAACTGACCCCCGGTGATATAATTTTTTTTCACAGTAAAGCTACTGATTCTAAGTTTCAAAATCAGAACTCTGCTATAGTAGGGTTTGGAGTAGTGGGAAATAATTTCTATAAAAGCGAAGATCCTCTTTGGATTGATGAAAAAATAGATAACAAGAAATACCCATACCGTTTTGTTTTCTCTGAAATCTATTTGTTTGCCGATATTCCTATCAATGATGAATGGGATTCGACATCACTTGCCAAAATCGAATCAACTACACAATTTGTAAGGAGGCTAGTGGATTCAGGCATAAAATTACCTGAGGGTTTTCCTCATATGGGAGGATATTCCCAGATTCGAAATGAAAGTGTTAAGCACTATTTAGTAAGGTCTTCGAGAGAATTGAATTATTATTTGGGAATGAATTTAGATGAAGATTATAGCAGGACAGCTCCTTTGAGCGAGATCAGATCCGATGATCAAACGTTACGATATGCTACCTCATTGATTGGTCTTGAAGATATTAAACCCAAAAATGTGGGCGAAGGTAGTGTAGATTACACGGTGGATCTTGATCTTCTTGCAAAGGCAGAAAAACAACATTTCAGTATTATATCTTATTTGAAATCACTTTTTGAATTGAAAGGATACAAAGTATACAATAATAATCATATTGACCTTTTTGTCCACAATAAGAAAAAGTCCGTTTTAATTGAAGCAAAAAGTATAGAAAATAATAATTTCATTTCACAATCCCGAAAGGGTATAGTGCAACTTTTTGAGTATAATTATTTTGAAATCACTAAGTTTAAGGTGGACAATAATATAAAGTTTATTGATGAGCATAGATTACTGGCTACATCTTCTGAACCAGTAGATAAGAGTTATATTAGTTTTATTAATTCTTGTGATATAAAAACTCTTGCCGTAAAAGATGAAAGAATTATACATTATGGTAACACATTAAATCTCAAGGATTTGTGAGAAATTAATTGTCGAATAACTATTTTGACCAAATTCCCAGTTATCTAAATTCCAGTACCATTCCACAGCTAATGAGAAATAAACCCGATGAATTAAACAAATTAGGTCGAAACATTTACAGAATTCTTTTTACTCGTGGAATGAAAGGCTGCTATGTCTATTTTGTTGATAAAGAAACTGAAGTGTATTTAAGTCAAGGTTGAATAGCACACTTTAACCTTTATAATTGTTACTCTCACTTACCTTGAAAACCTGCTAACAGGATTCCCGCTAAGAGCTTGCGGAAATGACATGGAGCTTCATTCGTCCGTTTATGATTCATCCGGATTTGATTGCTTAATCTCGCTGATCACCTTCCGAAAATGAAATCAAACAAGATCAGATAATTCCAATTTTCCCGCTGATGAGCTGAACAGCCTTTATAAAATTGTCAGACCTTGTATGACTCCAACTCTGTCTGAAAACGTTTTAGAATAATTTTCACAAACATGATTAATAAAAAGAACCTTATCTTATTTTCTTAAACCTTAATAGAAAAAACTCAACCTATTTTTAACCTTATTAACCTTATTAACCTTATTAACAATGAGAATTGAATAAGGTAATAAGGTTATAACAGTGCAGATATTTTCTATTAAGGTTTTAGAGAAGAAATAAGGTCAATCATCCCGCCATTCTCTATCTTTAATTTCTTTGAAGACAGATTTTTTTACCGGTTTTGTATTACCTTGGAACAATGACGTTCTGACTGGAATTGGAAATCTTATCCAATGATTCCCGTTACTTAGTTACAATGAGAAACCGATTACGGATACTCTCGTGATAACATTATGTCCCCGGGATATTCCTGCCGAACATATTCCGGTGATTCAGAAACAAGAAATTATTTCAATCTTCCAAAGATTATTATAATAAAATATTGTTGATGTAATTATGAAGCAAACCGTAAAACTTTTTAGTGCCACGCAAGTACCGATATACACGTCAAAGGCTTCCCGGTATAGCGAAAAGAAAACTATATTCCATTTGTTGTTACATTCGCGTGACCTGTTGGTACTTTTCTGCCGCACAGATGTACATACGCGCGGCAAAGATGTAACAACGAGCCGTTCGTTGGTGCCGACAAGTCATGCGTTGGTCCCAACGCATTGCAGGAATGTACTTCCCGGCTGTATAAATGTACCAACAAATCTTGTGTTGGTCCCAACGCATCACAGAAATGTAACAACGCATCGAGCGAATGTACTTCCGCACGACAAAGATATACCAACGCACAACACATTGGTACCAACACGCGACACATTGGTACCAACACGCGACACATTGGTACCAACACGCAATATATTGGTACCAACCAGAGATTCTGATGTACAGTCGAGGCGCAGAAAAGTACCAACCAGTCCCACGGATGTACCAACAAAACATTTTGCGAATTTTGAAAAGGAAGCCTTATGAAATTGTGAGACCTTGTATGCCCCTGTCACAATTAAAGAAAACATAGTTTCTAAATTTGTAAACTTTACTTATCTTTGTGATGTTAACTATGCGCAGGAGTAAATGAGATATTTTGAAACAAGATTTTTAGAAGAAGCAGATGAATTTTTAGCTGGATTAGATCCAAAGGCTATCAGGAAAATATTTTATAATATTGACCTCGCCGAGCAAACAAACGATCCCAGACTTTTTAAGAAACTTCATAACGACATCTGGGAACTTCGGGTTAAGTTTGCAGGGCTTCAAATAAGACTTCTTGCTTTCTGGGACAAAACAATTAATACAAAAACTTTGGTTATTGTAACACACGGTTTCTTTAAGAAGACTGACAAAGTCCCCGGAAATGAAATTAACCGGGCTATAAAAATAAGAGAAAAATATTTTGAGAGCAAAACAAAATAATATGATACATAAGGAAATGAAAACTTATACATTTGCTGAAATGAAAGATAAGTACATCGGCAAAGCAGGAACAAAAGCCAGAGATGAATATGAATACAAACTTCACATGGACGTTTTGGGAAAAATGATTAAGAAAACACGGCAAGAGCGTAAGCTAACACAGGAGGAACTTGGACGACTCGTTGGTGTTCAAAAAGCTCAAATTTCCAAACTTGAAAGCAGTGCAAACAGTGCGACTATTGATACAATAATTAAAGTTTTTAAAGCATTAAAAGCAGAGATTAATTTTAATGTTAAAATCGAAAACAATTTTGTCAGACTCTCCTGAACATTCTGCTTGACTTATACCCACTAATAAAACTACTGCTCGTTTTGTAAATGTGATTTTCATTTTATCTATTAAATATTTCATTACCAACTCAAGACTCGTAACTCGTAACTCGTAATTCGTAACTGATTATTTGTAATTTGAAATTTGTAATTTGTAATTGAATCAGGCTTCCATCTGCTGAAACGCCTTCCCCCGAAGAGTGTGTCTGGTCTGAGAAGAAAGAATAGCTTTACGAAGTCTGATATTCTTCGGCGTCACTTCCACCAGCTCATCATTCTTTATGAATTCAATCGCCTTTTCTAGCGTCATTGGAACTACCGGTGTCAGTATCATGCTTTCATCTTTTCCCGATGCGCGCATGTTTGTGAGCTTCTTGCCTTTGGTCGCATTTACATCAAGGTCGTTGTCGCGGTTGTGCTCGCCTACTATCATTCCTTCGTAAACCTGATCATTCGGAATAGTAAATAATATTCCTCTCGGCTCAAGATTATACAATGAATACGATAACGCAACTCCCGCTCTGTCTGATACAAGCGAGCCGGTTAATCGCGTCGGGAAGTCTCCTCGGTATTCTTCGTAACCTTGCAGATAAGAATTCATAATTCCTGTTCCGCGAGTGTCAGTTAAAAATTCATTTCTGTATCCGATCAGTGAACGCGAGGGAACGGTAAATTCAATTCTGACTCTTCCGGTGCCGTGATTGACAAGATTTATCATCCGTCCTTTCTTTCTCGAAAGCTTTTCCGAAACTATACCGACAAAACTTTCATCACAGTCTATGAACAAATGTTCGATCGGCTCAAGCGTCTTCCCATCTTTCTTCTTAAAAATCACCTGCGGTCTTCCGACACTGAGTTCGTATCCTTCTCTTCTCATTGTCTCAATCAGTATCACCATCTGAAACTCTCCTCTTCCTTTTACAACAAAGCTGTCACCATCGGGAGAATCTTCTACTTTCAATGCAACGTTGCTCAGTGTTTCCTTATGAAGTCTCTCGCGTATTTTATTTGACTGAACAATCTTTCCTTCCCTTCCCGACAAAGGTGATGTATTGATCGAAAACATCATAGATATCGTCGGTTCATCAACTGCAATTCTCTTCAGCGGCTTTGGATTTTCCTTATTGCAAATCGTATCGCCGATATGAACATCCTCTATGCCCGCAAGTATTGCAATGTCACCTGCAAAGACTTCATCAGCATCTTTGAAATTCACTCCGTCATAAACCTGAAGCTTTGATATTTTCAATGGAAGATTTTCACCGTCTTCATTAATGCAGACAAGTTCGTCACTCTGTTTAACTGACCCGTTTGAAATTTTTCCAATAGCAAGTCTTCCTACATAATCAGAATAGTCGAGATCGGCAACAAGCAATTGAAACGGTTCTGAAGGATCATAAGACGGCGCTGGGATTTCCTCTATTATAGTATCAAACAACACACCGAGATTTTCGCCTCTCCCTTCAGGAGTTTTCTGCGCAATGCCTTCCCTTCCGACTGCATACAAAACCGGAAACTCTATCTGCTCCTCGCTTGCATCCAGATCAATGAACAAATCATAAACTTCATTTAGCACTTCCTGTACTCGCGCATCTTTCCTATCAATTTTATTTATGACAACAATAATTTTCAAATCAGCTTCAAGCGCTTTCTTCAAGACAAATCTTGTCTGCGGAAGAGGACCTTCCGATGCGTCAACCAATAGTATCACGCCATTCACCATCATAAGCGCTCTCTCAACTTCTCCCCCGAAGTCAGCGTGACCGGGAGTATCGAGTATGTTTATTTTTACGTCACCCCATTTTACGGAGCAGTTCTTTGCGGCAATTGTAATTCCCCTCTCGCGCTCGAGGTCCATGTTGTCCATTACGCGTTCTTCGACTTCCTGATTTTCACGGAACATTCCGCTCTGCCTGAACATGTGATCTACCAATGTCGTTTTCCCGTGATCAACGTGTGCAATGATAGCAATATTTCTTAACTTTGTATTATAAGATAAATTTTTCAAATGAATTTTATTAATTAATTAAACAGTGAGTAAGTAATAAGAAGCTTTGGTAGGCTTTTAAACTTTAGTAATGCAAAATAACTTTATTCCCGCCGTATTACAAGGCAGAGAACAATGAGCAATGAGCAATGAGCAATGAACAATGAACAATGAACAATGAACAATGAGTAATGAGCAATGAGCAATAAACTTTCAACTTTCAACTTTGAACTTTCAACTTTGAACTTTCAACATTAAACATTGAACATTCCCCACAGTTTTTTTATTTTAACAAAATTAAAAATGCTATGAAGTCAATAATTACAATTCTAACCTTAATCTGTATCTCTACAGTTTCATTTTCTCAAGACCTTAACATTCAGAATAATCCTTATGATGCAGCTCCTGATATTACTAAAGAAAGAAATGCTTTTAAACGCGAACGATGGTTTTATGAGCAAAGAATGTATCCCCGCAACTACATTCCCGAAAACGTTTATGCAAATGCTTATAATCAGCGTGAGCAGCTTCGTAATTCACAGGGCTTTTTCTACGGAGAAAGAAATACATGGACTAACTTAGGACCAACTTCGGGATTTTATTTTACTTATGGAAACATATCATCACGCATTACTACAATTAAATATGATCCTGTGAATCCGTCTGTTATATATCTCGGGGCTGCTTTCGGAGGAGTCTGGAAATCGGTAAACGGCGGAAACAACTGGACTGCAATGACTCATGACGAAGTCTCTCTTTCTTCAGGCTCGATTGCAATTGATCCGAATAATACAAACATCATTTACTAAGGTACAGGCGAGGCAACCTACAGCGCTGCTTCTTACTATGGAAGAGGTCTGCTGAAATCTACCGACGCAGGAAATACATGGACTAATTATACAAACGGATTGCCGTCATTAACTTTCATTTCAAGAATTGTTATCAGACCGGGACATAGCAATGAATTATTAGCTGCGTTAGGAATCAGAACCAGTCTTGGTGTTACCGGAGGTCTTTTCAGAAGCACTGACAGCGGAGTGAGCTGGACAATGCTGTCTCCCGGAAGATGTGATGACGTTATTTATTCTCCGGATGGCAGTAAAGCCTATGCAATCGGAAGCGGAACCGGATATCTAATTTCATTAAACGGGGGGTCTTCCTTTAGTTCAAATACTTCAATCTCTGTTACAATAAGAAATCATATTGCTGTCTGCAGATCATTTCCCGATATTATGTATTCAGCTACCTATGACGGTATTTCAATTTCAGTTTTTAAATCTACTGACGGCGGTGTTACATTTTCTCCATCAGCTCCGGGAACAAATTTCAGCGGAAGTCAGGCATGGTATGATTTTTATATGTATGTGAATCCTGTTGACCCGGACTATGCTTATGTGGGTTCTATTGATATCTGGAGAACTACAAACGGCGGAACAAGCTATCAAAATATAACAAATGGCTATTCTGGCGGTAACGTTCATGTTGACCAGCAAAATCTGGATTTTCATCCTACAAATTCAAACGAAATGTTAAGCGTGAATGATGGTGGTGTCTGGAAATCCACAAACCGGGGCGACAGCTGGGAAAATTTAAACAGCACTTTAACGCTAACTCAATTCTACAGAATCGCATCTGATCCTTCCAATGCTGCGCATATTATGGGCGGCACACAGGATAACGGAACTCAGAGAACTCTAGGAACTCAAAACTGGACTGCTGCATTCGGCGGTGACGGAGGCGAAGTTTGTTTTCATAGCGTAAATCCTCAGTACATGTTAGGTGAAACTCAAAATAACGGAGTCAGACGCTCACAGGACGGCGGGAATTCATGGGTTAGCTCAACAAGCGGGCTGACAGGCACCGCAGCATGGGTCGGACCTTTGATTTCTCATCCCGATTCTTCCGGAATATTTTATACGGCAAGACAGACTGTGTTTAAGACTACAAACGGTGCAAGCTGGTTTTCAATTTCTACCGGGACTGCCGGAACGATTCGCGAAATGGGATTATGCAAGTCTTCACCAAATGTAATGTATGCAACATCGGGACCTCAGATTTTCAGATCATCTGATAGAGGATATACTTATTCAAATGTAACCATAGGTCTTCCCAACAGAACAATCACAAGTGTGTACGTTCATCCTGACTCGTCAAATGTCGCTCTTATAACTCAATCAGGCTTCGGCGGCGGACATGTTTTCAAAACAACTGATAACGGAATTTCATGGAATGATATTAGCGGAAATCTGCCTGACTCGCCGGCAAATGATGTTCTTTTTTACTACCCGGGATTTGCAACGAATACATATCTTGCAGCATTAGATGTGGGAGTGTTCATAACTAACAATAACGGAGTTTCATGGATTGAACTTGCAACAGGTCTGCCGAATACTGTCGCAATTCATCTTGATTATAATTTATCCTCCAATAAATTAAGAATCGGTACACACGGCAGAGGAGTTTATGAAATAAATTCACTCACGGGAATTTCAAATGCATTGAACGAAATTGCGGAAGGCTACTCACTTGAACAAAATTATCCGAATCCTTTTAACCCTTCTACTAACATTAAATATAAAATAACCGAACGAGGACTTGTTACTTTGAAAATGTATAATGTGCTGGGAAGTGAAATTGAAACGATCGTTAAACAGGTTCAGGATGCCGGAACTTATTCCGTAACATTTGACGGAACTAATTTAACGAGCGGAGTTTACTATTATACAATCAACGTGACTTCCGGAAGTTCGGGTAGTAATTTTACAGATACGAAGAAATTAATTTTACTGAAGTAGAATATTGAATAAGCACAATGAGCTTATATTTGTTTTAACCGGGATTTTTTCATTTAGTTGTCTCCGCTGAGTCTCTCCCTTTATACTTTGTAGTGGTTTGAGATAATTTCGCAGGAGGACTCAGCGGAGTGGAAATCTTCTCCTGCTGAGTCCCCGCATTGAATTTAATCTGTATATAATCCTTATTTTACAACTGCCATTCTCTTGGTCATCTGAAAATCTTTAGCACTGATTCTGTAAAAATAAATTCCGCTTGCAAAATTCGAAGCATTGAATTCAACTGTGTAATATCCTGCTGTCTTAAATTCATTCAGCAATTTTACAACTTCGCGTCCGGAAATGTCATACACTGTTAAATTCACGTCACCTTCAGAAGGTAATTCAAAATCAATCTTTGTAGAAGGATTAAACGGATTCGGATAATTTTGAGAAAGCATATACTTATCCGGAACTCCTACCATAACCTCATCAGGCATTTCATGATAATTTATTTCTCCGTTTAAATCAATCTGCTTCAGCCTGTATTTATATTTACCTGAGTTTAATCGTTCGCTGAAAGTATAATTTCTCATTTCATTTGAATTTCCAAAACCCTGGACATATCCGGCTTTAGTCCAGTTATTATCTGCGTTTGATCTTTCTATATCAAATCCGTAGTTGTTAATTTCGTGTGAGGTTGACCAGTTCAATGTAATTTTATCTCTATACACACGGGAAGAAAAGTTTGACAGTTCTACCGGCAAAGTCCCTTCGGCCATTTGTCCTCTGATTTCTCCTCCTGGAAAGTCATTAGTATGAATATTAACATACCAAAGACCATCCAAAAGTTGTATCTCCTGTTCTTGCGTCAGAATGTAACTGTTCTGATATGACCCGCTTGTAACCCCTAAAGGAAACCCTGCAAACCCAATCTGAACAGGACCGTTTTCATTATATCCGGCAGGTCCGTGGAAATGAGCTGCTATTGAGGGTCCAACTAAATTTGTGAATACAAGTTCAAACGATATTCTGTTAGTTGTACTATTATAAGTTCCGGTTAAAGCTCCAACTCCCGGAGAAGGGTTCGGCGGTACTTCCTGTGATCCCAGCAGAGTTACGGATATTGTAAAAATAATTCCCGGGGTACCTCCCGCTATAGCAAAACTCCGGTAATTTGAAACAAGTACATTGTTGTCACTGAATATTGTTACAACACGCCAGAAGTAAGTTCTTGAACTGTCAAATCCGCTGACGACTTTATTAGTATCTGAGTATGTAGAATCATTGACAATAAAGTTAGTAAAATAAGGAGAAGCTGAAATCTGTAATATATAGTTTAGAGCATTGTTAACTCTGCGCCACTTAAAGTCAATAGTAGTTGGCAAATTGAATGCACCATCCGGGGGATAAATTAATATAGATTGTGTTGTAAAACTCCAAACCGCAGAGAATGCAAAATACTCTGAATCTCTTTTAGCAGAGACTTTCCAATAATATCTTGTTTCGGGAAGTAAATTGTTAATCGTTCTGAAAGTATCAGTGATTGCAGAATCAGTAAATACAACATTGGTGAATCCTGTATCTGTTGACAATACAAGTTTATATGACACTGCATCGTATGCTCTGTACCAGGAGCAATTTACCATAAATTTATCTAAGGTTGAATTATTACCCGGACTATTCAGAATTAAGGGAAAAAACGGGATTGTTGTAAACTTATACACCGGAGAAGGAGTGCAAAATAAAGAATCATTTCGAGGCGTTACTCTCCAGTAATATTCAGTATTCAAATTTAAACTGTTTACGGTTCTGAATGTATCTGTGATCATTGAATCAATGAAAACAATATTATTCAAATCCGGATCTGTAGCTGCTTCTAATTCATAAAAAACCGATGAATATAAATCGTACAACTCCTCAGTAACCGGCGCTGATTCTTCTTTAAAGACAGAGTTTCTGAATTCAGAATTAGCGGCAGGAATAACTTCATGAATAAAATCTAATTGATTACTGCTCCATTTAAAAGTTACGGGCAAAAAAACTGAAGTAGCATTATTCGGCGGACTGTGAAGTAAAGGCTGCAGTGTTTCTAATCTGAAAGTCCATACATACGACTCAATAAAATAGACTGAATCATTTTTTGCAGTTACTTTCCAAAAATAATCTGAACCGGGACTTAACGAACCAACTGTTCTAAAAGTATCGGTTATTGCTGTATCGGATAAAATGATGTTGCTAAAGCCTATATCGGACGAAATCTGAATCCTGTATGATGATGCATGGATGTGTTTATTCCATGAGAAATTGATTAACTTGCGATTTGTAACAGCATTATATACGGGACTTATCAATCTGACTTGTTCCGTAACAGATGAATCCTCAACAGTATAGTGGTTAACAACTGTATCGGTCAATATGACTGCTATCTGACCCGGAAACTGAATGCTATCCTGTGTATACGGCAGGAAAAAAGATACAAGTGTACCTATAGGAGGATTAAGTTTGAAACTTAAGTTCATCGGTACAAGATTAAATGCTTTCCTGTTGGTTCTCAGTATGAATGTAAGAATTTTCGATCCCGGATAGCTGCCGCTTATAAAATAATTTGTTAACGACTGTGGAAGATTTCCTGAACTACGCAAATACCCGTTAACAGAATCAACCTGGAATGTTGGCGGTCTGAGAATTGCCGGTAATTCGCATCCTTCGGGAACAATTCCAAACACAAGATTCCCTCCGGAATGGATCAGTTTATTATAACGGAAAGCAAACTGTGATGCACAGTATTCAAAATCATAAACATCAGGCTGTCCCTGATTTGTCTGCTGCATCCAGAGTTCAAAAGTAATGATGCTGTCCTGACCGTTTGGACCGGAATGCCTTAAAATATTCTTTACTGTCAGGTTAAATGTTGGATTTATTCCTGCAAATACCGAAGTATTTAAAATTATTGCAAGCGGATTAATTACAATAAGAAATATCAAAAAAATCCTCTTTCTTCCTTTCATAATTTGGGAATTTAGATTTACTGCATATACAAATATATATTAGAATTCTAAAAATTTCCTAACTAAGTTTTACGGATTCTGTGAAGTGATTTAATGACTTTTGAATTTGATGCTGTACTGAAAGATTAGAATGATTTTAGTGTTTTTCTTTATACTTTAGTTTCTTTTTTGTAAAGGAAATGTATGCGCACCATTTTCATAATTCGTAACTCCTAAACTGGCGTAGCCAGAACCAAAATGCTTGAAAATTTATTTTCTCAGACTAATAGTCTGAGCTACTTTAAAATCTTTTTTTTGAAATAAATTTTCTTACCATTTTGAATAGAATTTACCTTGTGACAGTGTAATTCGAAACTCGTAATTAAAAAGCTTTATCATCTATGCTGTCTAAGTATGTTTCGACTTCATTCGTAATTTTCTTAATTACATTTTCTTCAAACGGCGATTCTAAATTTGCATACTTTACAAGTTCAATGAACGGCATGCTTCCTCCGGCTTTGCAGAGTTTAATGTAATCATTCAATGCGTCTTCAAACTGCCCATTCCCGTTGTGAATGGCTTTACTCCAGAACTGGAACGCACAGATCTGAGCCAAGCAGTAATCAATATAATAGAAAGGACTTTCATAAATGTGAGCCTGTCTCTGCCATCTACCGCCTTGCTCCAGATATTCATTTTCATCATAATCATAGTAAGGCAGATAAACTTTTTCAAGCTCCCTCCATTTTGATTTGCGCTCAACGGGAGAAATATTCGGATTCTCATATATCCAGTGCTGAAAATCATCAACAAGTACTCCGTACGGAATGAATAAGATCGAATCAATAAGATGTGAATATTTAAACTTTTCCGTGTCCTCTTTAAAAAACAGATCCATCCATGGATGAGTCAGAAATTCCATGCTCATGGAATGTATCTCGGCTGCTTCGCTTGAAGGGAAATGATATTCGCTCAGATCAAAGTGACGGCTCGAATATGCTTGAAACGCATGACCTGCTTCATGTGTAAGAACGGTTATGTCATCTTCAGTCCCGTTCATGTTTGCAAAAATATACGGACTCTTGTATTTTGAAATGAAGCTGCAGAATCCGCCCGTGTCTTTTCCTTTTCTTATAAAGACATCCATTAGTTCATTGTTCATCATGAAATCATAGAACTCTCCCGTCTCTTTCGAAAGTTCGGAATACATTTTCCTCCCGTTGTTCATTATCCATTCAGGCAAACCTTTCGGAGTTGCATTTCCATTTTCGAATAATACTTTAATGTCATAGTATTTTAATTTATCCAGACCTAAACGCTGTCTCTGCTTCTCTCTTAGCTTGACCGAAAGAGGAACAATGTATTTCTTTACATTCTCTCTGAACTTTGCAACATCTTTTTCATCATAGCCGTATCGCTCCATCCGCAGATAACCTACTTTGACAAAGTTCCCGAATCCGAGTTTTTTCGCAATTGTATCTCTTAGTTTTACAACGTCATCATATATGGAATCAAATTCCTCAGAATTCTTCGTAAAGAAATTCCAGTAAGCTTCGGAAGCTTTTTTCCTCATGTTCCTGTCCTTCGATTTCATAAAAGGATCAAGCTCCTGAAGATTTCTTGGCTGACCTTCAAAATCAATAGAAGCGGATGCAATTAACTTTGTATATTTGCTTCCGAGATGATTCTCTTTTTTCAGTTCTTCTATAACTTCAGGATTAATTGTACTGATCTTAAAGTGCGCAATTTCAAACAGCTGTTTACCGTATTTTTTAATTAATTCATTTTTGTAATTCGATGCGGCAAGCAGTTTATAGAATTCATTCAGATATTCCAGATACACCGGGAAATTATCATCGAAATAATTTTCTTCATCTTCATAGCTTTTATTAGTAGTATCATTTGAATAGTTTATACTTGCAATTGCTCCCATGGATTCAAATTCGGTTCTGAATTCATTTATCCTTTTTAGAACATTATCCTGCTCTTCAAAACTACCAGCTTCACTGAATTCCTTTATCAGCTTTTTCAATTGCAACCCGACCTCATTTATGTCAGGTCTTACATATTTCATTTCTGAGAATTTCATTTTTTACTTCTTTTAAATTAATAAATTGCTTGCCGTAAAATACAAAAGTATACTTTTGCATAACAGTCCTTTCTATTGGTTAAGTGGTTAAGTGGTTAAGTTGGTCAAGTTGGTTAAGTGGTTAAGTGGTTAAGTTGGTTAAGTTGGTTAAGTTTGTTAAGTTGGTTAAGTGGTTAGTAGAAAAACACTCAACTTAAGTTAATGAAATAAATTAGATGCTATGCTTTTATTCCATTTTTATTGCTTTATACTCATTGTAAATCATTAAATCATTAATTATTAAATTATTAACTGAAGTTACGCAATGTGAAACTTTCTATTTAATAACCACCCCCAAACCCTGGGGCAGGGGCAATGCCATTAAGTTAAGGAATATTTTATAGTTTTGAATATGGGAACTTTGAAAACCTTATTCGAAATATTCAACCTTAATAGAAATTAGTTACAATTAAATATAACCTTATTACCTTATAAGTAATATTAAACCCAAATTTTTCATTAGAAACTTTTTTAAGTGAATGAAAACGGCCAACTA
>CAYNTN010000077.1:0-22318 GCA_964399995.1 uncultured Ignavibacteriaceae bacterium | reverse complement strand
GTGAATCGTGAATCGTGAATCGTCAATCGTGAATCGTGAATCGTAAATCGTGAATTGTAAATCGTGAATTGTAAATCGTGAATTGTAAATCGTGAATTGTGAATCGTAATCGTGAATTGTGAATCGTGAATCGTCAATCGTGAATTGTGAATCGTCAATCGTGAATTTATCTTAAATACAAAAACGGATACGAATTTAACTTATTCATAAAATTACTCTTGAAATAAATGCGTGTTGTTAAATCTGTAGTGAAAGTATTCCTGACACTTCGGAAATTGCCTCTTGAAACTTTACTCATTTCCATCCGTCTAAATTAGTAATTGATTTTTAAAATATTAACACAAGGAGTAACAAAAAATGACAGCCCTAAAAATTTTTTTAACACTAACAATATTTTCCCTGCTCCTGTTAAAGCCAATTAATTCAAAAGCGGACGGAGGAGCCGGAAACAAGGCTTCGGAGCTGAATGCCCAGATCATTGAGGAAGTAACTCAAATATTACAAACACCTTATTTGAAGTTCGAAAGCAAAGATCTGAACGGAAAAGTAAAAGTAATTACTACCGTTTCAAAGGAAGGAAAAATTATTTTTAAAGATATTGAAGGAATAAATGATAATCTTGTTTCAAACGTAATTGCAAAATTAAATTCTTTAAACCTGTGGACGAGCCCTGATTACTCAGGAAACAAATTCACCTACAACATCAGATACAAAAACTGATTTTTTTGTCATATATACAACCCTCGAAGCTCTGACCGGGTTAACTCCCGGCAGGGCTTTTTAATTAATATATTAATTCAGCATTATGCATTATTTTGTCTGCTAATTAATATTTTATACGATGAAAGTTCTTACCGTTTCTTTTATTGCTCTGCTGTTTTTTACCAAATCATCGCAGTCACAAAATAAAGATACCACTTTAACACCATTATCAGGTTCACTTTCGGTAACCGGTTTGTATCAGTCGGGAAATACATATAAATTTGTCTTTCAGGGAAAAGGTGAATTAAAAAGAGTCAGTAAGAATCTGGAAACAATATTGTTTGGTGCTGCAACATACGGAGAATCCAAAGGAAACAAAGATGATAATTCATATTACGGCTCGCTCACAGCGGATTTATATTATCATAAAATTCTTTCACCGTTTGCTCTTCAGTATATTGAGTATAATTTTGCAAAAGGCATTGATCTTCGTTCTCAGTCAGGTGCAGGTTTAAAATATTTGTTCCTTCCCGATTCAAAGCATAAATCTTCTGTTTCGCTTGCTTTTATTTATGATTATATGAAACTTGTTAATAAGCCGGGAAATTTTGAAAGTAAGGAATGGAGATTTTCATTCAGAATAAAAACCAGACAGGAGCTGTTCGGGCAGCGTATGATTATTAATTTAATGATGATGTATCAGCCGGTCTTTGATGAATTTTCAAAAGCTAACTTATTCATTCTATCGGAACTTGAAGTTCCCATTACAAAAGTTCTGCGTATTGTGGTTAATTATAATTATGGATTTGATAATGTAGTTTCTGTAGGAAGGAAGAGAGCAGACAACAGGCTCACGTTCGGAATGAAACTGGAATTTTAGACTATCAGCTCCCGTGAAATATTTTTAACAGAACTGCAGCCGCAAAGCGCCATCGCAAGTTCAAGTTCTTTTCTTAAAATTTCCAGAACAGTATAAACTCCTTTTTCTCCGTCAACTGCCAGTCCCCAGATTACCGGTCTGCCGACCAATACTGCCTTTGTTCCGAGTGCAAGAGCCTTTAAAATATCTGTTCCTCTTCTTATTCCCCCGTCAATCAGTATCTCAATTTTTCCATTTACTGCTTCGGATACTTCCGGCAGAACATCAATTGTAGCCCTGCATGTATCAAGCTGTCTTCCGCCGTGATTGGAAACTACAATTCCGTCCGCTCCATGCTGCACAGAAAGCTCTGCATCTTCTTTACAGGATATTCCTTTTATTATCACTGGAAGATTTGTGATTGATTTCAGCCAGTCAATATCCTTCCAAGAAAGTGAAGGATCAAGAAAATTCTGAACATAAGCAGAAAGTCCTGAATCATCAATCTCTGGCAGATTTTCTTTATTTGCCGGGATTAAATTTTTGACGGATAATCCTTCCGGAAGATTAAATTTATTTCTTACATCACGTTCTCGAATTCCCAGTAGCGGAGCATCAACAGTCAAAACAAGGGCTTTGCAGCCGGCTGTCTCTGCACGTTTTACTAATTCCTTTGTCACTCCTATGTCTTTATAGACATAAAGCTGAAACCATATATTTTGCTTACTTGCTTTTACAACATCTTCAATGTCGGAATTGGAAAGTGTGCTGAGTATCATAATTGTGTCTGCCTCACCTGCAGCTTTTGCAACCGCAACTTCTCCATCTTCATGAGCCATCCTGTGAAATGCTGTCGGAGCAATCATTACCGGCATTGAAATTTTCTGTCCGAGAACTTCAATGGAAAGGTCTCTCTTACTAACATTAACAAGGACTCTGTATTTCAGAAAAATTCTTTTATATGCCTCGCAGTTCTCACGAAGTGTAATTTCATCATTTGCTCCGCTTGAATAGTAATCAAAAGCCATTCGTGAAAGCTTTTCTCCGGCGAGAATTTCAAAATCATTAATATTGACAGGCGTCATAATAGTTTGTTAGATTAGCAGGCTGATTTAATCTTCGATGCTTTCGGTCTTTTTTTTGTAGGTATAATTTATGCTCTTCATTCCATTCTTTGTCTCGCCTTCAATAGTTGCGACGAGGACACCCGGTGTTTTTAAATCATAAATTATTCTCTGCGGAAAATCATGATCTTTATTTTCAAAAATAAATTTATTCTCATCTACTATTTCAATCAAAGTAAATTTTACAGGCTCGTCATTGTTCTGTCCGGTTACTGTTGGAATGTAGTAAATTCTCCTGTCTTCAAGCACAAGATTTATATGCTCCTGTGATTTCTCTTCATCTCCTTTTAAAAATACCGTTTTGCCATTCATCATCTTCTCATACTTCAATTCCCATTTTTCAATAAGCTCTCCGCCTTTATAGGGAGCAGCCCATTCACCGATTAATGGATAAAGAAGCTTAAAATCATCAACAAAGTAATCAAACTTGAAGAGGTTAAAGCACAAGATCATCAGTGCTGCTGCGAAATAAGCCATAATAATTTTATTTTAAATTGTCCAAAATTGTTAATTTAAAGTTGGGAATTTTTTTTCCGGGAAATCTTGCACTGGTAAGTGAAAGACTGGAGCATACCTGAATGCTCCGGCTGATTGTATATTACTAACTTAAAAAATAAAATTCAATCGAATATTCGTTCGGAACTCGTAAGTAGTCTCTCTTAAAATTTTGATCACAATAATGAAAGCATATCTCTTATACTGATAAAAATTAATGATAACAACAGAGCATTGAATATCCTGAAATGATTTTCTTCAGCAAGAAAAGAGAGAAACACTTCATCCAGCAATACAAACCCGCCGAACATAGCAAGACCTATTGAGAAAGGAATATACACAAGATCAGGATTAATTCCGGTTGACAACAGTATTACTTTCCAAAAATAAAATGCAGAAGTTAATTCAATGAGTATAATTAATACAAATCCGGGTATTAGAGTATTAGCGGTTAACTTGTATGCGGAAGTTACTTTTTGCATAAAAGTGTAATTACCCGAAGTAAACTTCCACCACTTTGGAATTAATCTGAAATGTTTTAACAGATCAATGGAATTTGTAACGAAGATTAAGGTGAAATAAAATGCCCAGAAAAATAAGATTACTTTTACTGCGATCATGATTAAAATGTTATTCCCGGTAAATTTTATTTCAGTCGGAATATGGGGAAGCATACCGATCAAGTAAAATTCGGATTACCTTCTGATACTGACTATTATTTTTCTTAGCTATTTCCTTAAAAAATTCTACACTTGATTTGTTTAAATTCAAAGTAACTTTTACATTATTTCCTTTTAGGATCAATTCATCCGGAGATGGAAGAAAGTCCCGGACAACTTCAATTTTTCCTTTATTATTCCTGTGAATAAATCTGACTGCTAAAATGTTTTCATCTATTTTTCCAAAACAATAATATTGAGCCTCTTCAAAAGACACATAATGTTTTTCTTTATTTAGCTTATTCTTATTTTCATACTATTCAAAAATTGTCGAATCAAACATAGTATCCGCATATTTTCCTTACAAAGATACATACAACGATATGGCTTGTCAAGAATATTTAGTAAATCTTAAACCAACATAGCCATAACAAATATGCCGAATTATGTGTTAAAATCGAAATAAACAAACAGTATTGAAATATTTTGGACAGCATTGCCCCCCACACCAGCCATTTTGAGTAATTTGAATTTATCATGTGACTTATTTTAGTTAATTTATTTTTGAAATTTTCATATTAAAAATTAAAAACGACAACCTAAATCATGTTTGATTAAATGAATTTAAAAAAATTCTTCTTATATGTTATTCTTCTATTGATCCTTTCATTAACTCAGAATTCCGGTAAAGCTTTTGCACAAATTGATACCGATAGCATGCAAAGTCAGTATGCAGATCAGGTTGATATTAAAGACGTGATTAAGAATTTATTCGGAGGCAAATCACGCCTTAGTGATACACTAAGTGTTGTGAAAAACCCGCAGTCGCTTTCGGTTAGTATTTTACCCGGAATTTCTTATAATCCGGCAAATGGAGTTATATTCGGTGTATCAACCTCATTCTCCAAGTTTTTTGGCAAGACCTCAGATACTAAAATTTCCTCAATGTCAGCTTCTGCTTCCATTACTACGCAGAAGCAGCTTAAGTTTTCGGTTCAGTCAATTATTAACACGAGTAAAAATAACTGGAGCCTTCAGGGTGATTGGCGTTTCTGGAAATATTCACAAAGAACTTACGGGCTTGGTACACAGACGATTCCTGATGATAATGAAAACATGGAATTCAATTTCATAAGATTCAATGAGAATGTACTGAAGAAGCTGATTCCAAACTGTTACATAGGACTCGGTTTCAGTCTGGAGTATTATTATGACATTACTACTTTAGACAGCAGTGATAATTTTCTTTATCCGAATTACAATAACATTTACAGCGCGCAATACGGATATGACAGCACGAGTTATGTATCATCAGGATTTGTTCTGAATCTGGATTATGATTCCAGGGATAATCCGATCAATCCTTATAAAGGTATACTTGCCGATGTTAAGTATTATAATTACAAAACCATGTTCGGGAGTTCTCAGAACTGGGAAAATCTTTATTATGAATTCAGAGCTTTTCAATCAGTAACAAAAGACAATTCTTATATACTTGCGTTCTGGACTCTCGGATCATTCGGGGTAAATAATGAAGGTCCGTATATGTCGCTGCCTGCAGTCGGCTGGGATAAATACAATACAACCGGCAGAGGTTATATTCAGGGAAGATTCAGAGGGAATGATTATGTCTATGCAGGATTTGAAAACCGCATACGTTTGACAAAAAACGGATTGCTGGGAATGGTTTTATTTGTTAATGTTGAATCAGCAAGCAATAAAGCAGACGATATCAACCTGCTTGATTTCATTGAACCGGCGGGAGGAGTAGGTTTAAGGATTAAGTTTGATAAGTATTCCAGAACAAATCTGTGTGTTGATTTAGGAGTCGGAAGATACGGCTCATGGGGAATATTTATGAATATCGGAGAATTTTTTTAGTTAAGTGTGTAAAGTGTGTTGAGTGTGTTGAGTGTGTTGAGTGTATGGAGTGTATGGAGTGTATAGAGTGAGTAGAGTGTCTTGAGTGCAGAGTTAGATAAGAAAATTTGGTGAGCTTAATATTCTCAAATTCTTAATTCTTAATCTAAATTCTTAATTCTCAATTTTTAATTAAAAAAAGCGGAGATTTAATGTCTCCGCTTTTTATTTTACGTGTGGATATTTTTTATTTCTTCTTTTTTAATACTTATATCCGATTCCGAGAACTAAACCATACTCGTTTACAGTCCAGTTAAAAGCATCTTTATCATAATTAACCCCGACATATTTAATGCCTAAATATACAGGGAAATTCGGTGTGATATTATAACCTGCACCGCCTGCTAACTGCCATGTCATTTGTGAATTTACACTAAAACCTCCGATGTCACCTTTTGCATAAGCAAACCATTTCATCTTACTGTCTAATACAAATTCAGAATTTACGCCTATTACAGGATCTACCCATGTTTTATCAGCGGCTTTCATTGTCAGTATATTGTTAGAATCAAGAACCGTAACTTCAGAATTTAAAGCCCATATTCTCGTTCCGGCATATATGTCAACCATGGCGCTTTTGCTTTTTGAGGGCAGGAGATAAGTCAGGAAAATATCATACAAGGTCTGCTTCATTGTCCAGTTTGCACTCAATATGTGAGGTGTATTAGCAGGTATCTCAGTTCCAAAGCCTTTAAGGTTGATATAACTGATATCAAAAACTAAGCTAACTCTTCTGTATTTAAATTTCGCAGTACCGGCCACTGCCATTTTGAGATACTTTACAGCATCTGAAAAACTCTTATTAAAACTAAATTTCTGATCTTCATAATAACCTACTGTTCCGCCGATTCCATTAAACCATGCGTAAGGGATAATACTGAAATTGAATTCTTTTGGTTTATAAGCGGTTCTATTTGCTTTTTTGTTTAAAGATAACGGGGCTAATAAATTTGTTGAGTTGAAGCTGTTTAAATTTCTGTCAATTTGGGTTTTGGCTACAATCTTATCTATACTTGCTAAATTTTTTACTACCGGAATTTCCTGTGCTGAAATACTGCAGGTAAAAACTAGCAGGAATAAACAAAGTGTAATTCTTTTCATGATTTTTTTAATTTATTTTTTTGTGGAATATAACATTATAATTAATTACCTGTCGAATTGTGTACTGTAAATTTGGATTCAACAGATTTCATAATAATAACTTGTATACAAAAATAGACAATTACTTCTTAATTATAAACAATAATTAAATTTTTTTTAATTTTTTAATAATTATTTAACAAATAGTATTTTAAAGTGGACATATTGTTTTGATAAATTCAATTAAATCAGTTATCTGATTTTTGTATATTGTAATAAACTATTAATAACATGTCAAAAATTCTAATTACCGGCTGTAAAGGTGGAATTGGTCTTGGAGCTGCAATAAAATTAGCTGAAGCAGGACATTTTATTTATGCGACTGTTGAGCATGAAGAATCAATTCCCGGGTTAAAACAAAAGCTTGAGCCTTTTGCAAAAAATACTCTTGTTGAAAAACTTGATATTACTATACCCGGGGACAGAGAAAAGATTACTGAGTGGGAAATAGATGTACTCGTCAACAATGCAGGGATTGGAGATTCAGGACCGCTGATAGAAATTGATGTGCAGAAAATCAGAAAGGTGCTTGAAGTAAATGTGCTATCTGCAATTGCGCTGACACAATTAGCTGTAAAAAAAATGATAGCAAAAGGAAGCGGGAGAGTTGTCATAGTCGGCTCAATGTACGGACTTCTGCCGACACCGTATCTTTCTCCTTACGGCATGAGCAAATTTGCTCTTGAAAATTTTGCATACTCTCTCAGAGTAGAACTGAAGCCTTTCGGTATTCCCGTTGTAATGGTAAATCCGGGAGCTTACAATACGGGTTTTAATAGAAAAAACATTGACAAAAAATATAAGTGGATGGACAAAGACAGTTTGTACAAGGATCAAATGGATTCAATCAAAAAAGCAGATGATCAGCTGATCAAACTTGAAGTTCAAAACACCGATGGTATTGTAAGACAATTGGTAAAAGCTGTAACGGATAAAAAGCCGAAGAAAAGATACAAAGCGCCTTTATGGCAATGGCTGTTGATTCCTGTTGGGAAAATGATGGATTAAACTGAAATTAAATCATATCAAACCGTCACTGTCAATTTCGAATGTGGTTTATGAAAAAATTTCCTTGTTCTTTTATTTACCGATTAATATAATACCTTTACTTTTCATTCCTGTGCGCGGAATGATGTACCACACTCATATTAAATTAAATTTCATCTCTGAATTTATTTTCCAATCTATTATAAAATCTTTAATCCTAACAAAACTCTTTTAAGTCAAAAAAGCATGTTTACAACTTGACTAATAAGCATTTCAAGTGAATGTTTAATAAGCGGTCTGACGGTTTCTCTATTTTAATAGTGAAATAAATATTTGATTTGAGTAAGTTTTAGAAAAGTTAATAAATCATGACAACAACAGAATTAAAGAACAATCTTCATCAGATTATTGACAGCATTGATAATGATATATTGTTATCAAAATTTTATTTAGTAATTTCGAATATGAAAAATATAAGTGATGGAGAATTATGGAGTAATTTGTCGAAGGAGCAGCAAGAGGAGTTGATAGTTTCAGATAAAGAGTCTGGCGATGAAAATAATTTGATTCCGCATTCAAAGATTTTGGATAAGTTTAAGAAATGATTCTAAAAATATACTGGAATAAAAGAGCTGAAAGAAAGTTCCTTAAAACCATTGATTATTTGAAAGATGAATGGGGAGAAAAAGCATCTGATGAATACTTATTGAGAGTTTTTGAAATAATTGATTTAATTTCAAAGTTTCCTGAAATGGGAACAATGGAAGTTAAGGAAAGAAATATTCGGGGATTTGTTATCACAAAACAAGTAACATTATTTTATAAAGTTCGGAATGATAAACTACTCATATTAAATTTCTTTGACAATCGTCAAAATCCTAATAAGAAAAAATACTAACCTATTTTTTGCATGAGCTTCATCAAAAAAATCAGAATTAAAAACTTCAAGAATCTTGAAGATGTGGAGATAGATATAAAACCGCTGACGTTTTTATTCGGACCGAATGGTTCAGGGAAGAGTAGTTTTATAAAGGCGATGATGTTTTTGTCGAAGAATTTATTTCCTTTGAATTCATTGAAGACGATTTATAAAATTAGTGATGAGGTTGATTTGGGGACATTTAAGGAGATAGTGACTAATAATGATACCTCAAGGAATATTGTTTTTGAAATAGACATGGAAGGTGAATATCTTTTTCCCAAAAAAGAACTGCTTACTTTGGATGATTATACTAATGGTAGCCTTAGAAGTGCAGAAATTTATGACGACTCATTTGAATATCTAAGATTGGAAGAAATTCTTAACAAATTAAATGATTATCCTTTTTTTACTGTAATAGAAGAATTAATGGAAGATATCTATATTAATATAGATCAGGGATTAGAAATAAAGTATGAAAAGTTATTTAATAAGAATTCTCTGAATTTTACATTCACGGTTGAATTTAAATATGATGAAACGGGTGTTAATTTATTTACCATTAAGATGAAAGACAATAATAGTCAATCGAGTTTTGAAGCAAGTATGGAAAAAAGTGATGTATCCGGATATTCTTTTATTTCAAATGAAATTAATTTATTAAATGACAAATACTTAACAGAAATATTTTTAAAATTTTTTCGCAATACATTTACTGATGGTTATCCTTCAAATTTTCCAAACAAATTACAATTTGTAAACATAACAAATGAGGATCCATTCATTTCGAATTTTAATCATTATGTAACAGACGAAACCATAGACAAATGGAAGAATATCAGTAAGGACAAAAGATTAGAAATCTACTTTAAGTTATTAAAATTAATTTATATTAATTATCGATTAGTCCCAAATAATCTGTTCAGGTTTTTTATTTATAAACATTTGCCATTAACAAGAATTACGCCCAAATCAAAATATAATTTGGAAGATAACTTATTTGATGATCGAGATTATTATGGTTTACTCAATCTATTACCCAGAAAGCAAGAAGCTTATAATATAAATCTTAGCAAATTTTTTGATTTGAAACTCTTCATAGAATGTAATAATGAAGTCGGAAGAATTTATATTCAAAAACATGCTACAAAGATTAATTTTTCATCCGCAAGCAGCGGTCTGATTCAATTATTTCCGATTATAATTTACTCGGAATTGTTAACATTTAATCCCTATAAATTCATTATAAATACAAATTGTGATAGTGCTGAAAAGGATACATTCGATTTAGTTGGTAGATACGATTATACCTATAAAAATCAGGAAACTTATTTTTTTAACAACTATTTTTTTCAATTGCTTATTGAACAGCCTGAACTACATTTGCATCCCAAATTACAATCTCAGCTGGCAAAGTTATTTGCTGATACAATTAAGAAATCTAAGAATGAAAATTTTTTAATCATCGAAACTCACAGCGAGCATCTTATTAGAAAGATACAGGTGCTGATTGCTAATGGAGAATTAGACAGAGATAAAGTTTCTGTTTTATATTTTGATAATAAAGATGGAAAACCGACTGAAGTCGAGGAAATGAAAATAGATGAGAAGGGATTATTTGTAAAAGACTGGCCTGATGGATTTTTTGACGATTCTAAAAATTTAGCTTTAGAAATGCTTGAAGCTATGAGAAAAAGAAATAATTAAAATATGTATCTTCAGGAAATCATAATCAGCCCGGATATTTTTGAAAAATTATCTAAAGAAATAAAACTAGATCAGGCTAGCTATTTAAAAAATTTGGATCTTAAAAAAATAGTATGGGATAAAAACAATGATGGAATATCTATTTTAAAAGACACAATTGAAAATATTTTTTTGTCTTGTTCATTTCCCTTTGATAAGATTATTTATGAAATATTAGACAGTTTTGGTAACAAGGGAAAGCATGAATTTAAGACTTTGAAAACAACCTATGATTATTGTGAAGATGAAATTAAAAATACTTTATTAAATCTATCTATGCTGTCTGAAAGTAAAATTATCAACTCCGAAGACAAAAGTTCATTGTCTCTAAAAGACAAGCATAAGGAGCTTGAAGAATTGGAAATATTGGATCTAAATGATTTTAATGATCCTCCTTCAAGAAGTAAGCAATTTTGTAATAATAGAAAAATTTTGATTCCAGCGGGACAGGTATTTAAATTTCAGAACGTCTTAACTTCTTACTTTATTGATACTAAAAAGATTATTGTTTCAGACAAATATTTGAGGCGAAAGGAAAGTTTTGATAATCTTGTTAAAATGTTAAGACTATGCACGGAATTAGAAGAGCTTACGATTTTCACAATAAGCCGCGACAACTCTTCAAATGATAGTTTTGATCTGAAATTTCAAATATTTAAGGATAGATTGATGTCAGAATTTAATTTCCTAGGTGATAATTTGAAAGTACCCCCGAACTATAAAGTTATTCATGAACGAATATTGATAACGGATAGATTTATTCTGGAATTTGGACCCGGATTTAATTTTGTTGATGACAAATTTAAAGCTAGAAAAGATAATATTATTATTCGCATAGATAAAATTACTGATAAAGAAATAGAAACATATTCAGATATCTTGAATTGGAAATAACTATATTAAGTACAGAAACAGCGTTCTCAACTCTCTTGAAAATTTGGTTTTCTACGTCTTTCCTATTGTTAATTCCATTTTTGATATTTATTTTTACTTGGGTATAAAATAATTTTAAATTAATTAAATATTAATATGGAAGCTAAAAAATTAGAAGATATTTTAAGCTAAAACAAAGAAAAAAAACTTGAACTTGTTCAAACTCTGTGTAGTGAGGAACACTCTCCTGAATTGACAAAAGAACAACTTGAATTTATCAAATACCGGTTATGAAGAATAGAAAGCGGTGAAATTAAATTAATGGACCGGGATGATGTTAAGAAAAAGTACAAACGGTTCGAAGGGATTTAAAATTACGGGTGATTATGACAATTAATTTAAAATTATTTTATAACAAAACTTATGCAAACAATACTTAATGACATCTTAGACAAATTTGATTCCTTGAGTATGGAAGAGCAAGAATCAATTTTAGAAACAGCAAAGAAAAAATTGATTGAAAGAAAAAGAGAACTGCCTGTTGAAGAAGTAAGAGAAGAAGCCGGAGGTAAATATAAAGAAAGTGATGTGCATACCATAATGGGTTCACATAATCTGAAAGAAATTTTAACTCTTTCTAAAGATGAAAGATTAGAACTGATGGAAGTTATCTGGGATAGTTTGAATGAAGAAATGCAGGATTCTGAAATTCCAGATTGGCATAAGGAGATTTTAGACGAACGGTTGAAAAAAATTGAAAAAGGCGAAGCTCGTTTTAAGGATTGGGATGAAATAAAGAAAAAGTATATGTGATAACAATTTAGAACTATGAGAATCGAATTTGAAGAGGAAGCTGAATTTGAAATAGATGAAACGCATAATTGGTATGAATTTCAGAAAACAGGTTTGGGGAAAGTTTTTATTGCATATCTAAACACTGAACTTGAGTTCATAAAAGAATTTCCACAAGCTTCAGGTTATATTTATAAAACACTTCGAAAGCATGTTTTGAAAAAATATCCTTACAACATTTATTATTTCTATTCTGAAAAGGATTCTTTAATAAATGTAATTGGATTAATACACCATAGCCGAAATCCTAAAGTTTGGAAAAAAAGAATCACTTGAGGAATTATCTATAAATATTTTCTTAAAAAATCAATATTATGGATATTGCGAAAGTAGAGTTAAATGAATCTAAATGGCATAAAGAGATATTAGAAGAACGTTTGAAAAAAATTGAAAAAGGAGAGATGGAATTTATATCATGGGAAAGGTGAAAGAGATGCTGCAAGAAAGAATGAAATAAGATTTTACATGAATAGTGTATTATTAATTCTATAAATTTATTTATTTGAACGAAATGGAAAAGATACGCAATAAAAAAAAATCAATTGGCGTTAAAGAAAATGATTCAAATAGCGTTACAAACCGGAGAGATTTTCTAAAATTACCACTAAGCGAGAGAAGAAAAATTCTGAGAAAACAATCGGATGAGATTTTAGAACACTATGAAAAGGATACGGAATGGAAAGAATTTCAGACATTAGAAATTCATGAATATTGAAAATGCATACTCTAAAAGAGGAGATGTTTGGATTGTCAATTTAGATCCTACGATTGGTAGAGAAATAAAGAAGTCTCGACCTTGCATTATTGTAAGTTCTGACTCAATCGGAAAACTTCCACTTAAACTAATCGTCCCTATTACAAAATGGAAAGAACATTTCGAAAATAATCTTTGGCATATAAAAGTTATGCCAAACGATTCAAATGGTTTATCACATTTATCAACAATAGATGTATTACAAATCAGATGTGTAGATACGCAAAGATTAATTAAGAAAATAGGTAGAGTGTCATCATATCAAATGGAGCAAGTTACAATTGCAGTTGCTTCGATTATTGAATTTCAAATCTGATTTAAATTTCCAATCTTACATTTATTAAAAATTCCCTAACACTAATTTATATGCCAAAAAAATATGTGTATTACTTCGGCAATGGTAAAGCCGAAGGCAAAGCTGAAATGAAATCACTTCTCGGCGGTAAAGGCGCGAACCTTGCTGAGATGACCAACATTAAACTTCCGGTCCCACCGGGATTTACGATTACTACAGAAGCGTGTAACTACTATTACGCCAACAAAAAAAAATATCCGAAAGAATTATACAAACAAGTTGAAGATTCACTCAGGAAAGTTGAAAAAGACATGGGTTGTAAATTCGGTGATACTAAAAATCCTTTACTTCTAAGTGTCCGCTCAGGTGCAAGAGCTTCAATGCCTGGAATGATGGATACGGTGCTGAATCTCGGACTGAATGACAAATCCGTGAAAGGTCTGATTGAAAAAACCGGAAATGAAAGATTTGTTTATGACTCATACAGGAGATTCGTACAGATGTATGGTGATGTAGTGATGGATCTTAAACCCAAGGATAAGCATCAGGTTGATCCTTTTGAAGAGATTATACACAGGAAAAAGGAAGAGAAAAAAATAAAGAGTGACATGGATTTTACTGCAAAGGATCTGAAAGAGTTATCTGAGGAATTTAAAGCTGAAATTAAAAAAGAAACCGGTAAAAATTTCCCTGATGATCCTATGGAACAGCTTTGGGGTGCGATAAGCGCTGTGTTCAGATCATGGATGAATGACAGAGCGGAAGTTTACAGGAAATTAAATAACATACCGGTTGAGTGGGGAACAGCCGTTAACATTCAGTCAATGGTGTTCGGTAATCTGGGTGATACTTCAGGAACCGGAGTAGCATTTACCAGAAACCCTTCAAACGGTGAAGATGAATTTTACGGCGAGTATCTGATGAATGCCCAGGGTGAAGATGTAGTTGCCGGAATAAGAACACCTCTTCCGATTGCAGAACTTAAAAAAGCGAAACCGAAAATTTATAGACAGCTTGAGCAGATCAGGAAAATATTAGAGAAGCATTACCACGATATGATGGATATTGAATTTACCATTCAGGAGGAAACACTTTATATGCTGCAATGCCGTGCGGGAAAGAGAACAGGATATGCTTCAGTAAAGATTGCAGTTGATATGGTGAAAGAAAATCTGATTGATATTAAAGATGCTGTAATGAGAGTTGATCCCGAACAGTTGAATCAGTTGCTGAGACCGATATTCAGCACAACTGAAAAACAGGAGGCAATTCGCGAAGGAAGATTATTAACTACGGGATTAAACGCCGGTCCGGGTGCAGCCTGCGGTAAAGTTTATTTTAATTCTTTCGATGCAGTGAATGCAAATGCACGCGGTGAGAAAGTTATTTTAGTAAGGATTGAAACCTCGCCTGAAGACATTCGCGGAATGAATGCATCCGAAGGAATATTGACATCACGCGGCGGGATGACTTCTCATGCTGCACTTGTTGCAAGGCAGATGGGAAAGGTTTGTGTCGCAGGATGCGGACATCTTGACATTGATTATTTACTTAAGACAATGAAGGTAAAAGGTAAATCGCATGTCATTAATGAAGGCGATTTCATTTCAATTGACGGTTCAACAGGAGAAGTGATTGTAGGAAAATTACAGGCAAGACCTTCTGAAATTTTACAGGTTTTAATTGACAAAACATTAAAACCTGCCGATTCTAAACCATACTATTATTATTCAACATTCATGAAATGGGTTGATAAATTCAGAAGACTTGGAATCAGAACCAATGCAGATCAGCCCGACCAGTGTGAGAATGCGATTGCATTCGGAGCAGAGGGAATCGGACTCTGCAGAACCGAACACATGTTCTTCGGAGGTGACAGAATCGATGCTGTAAGAGAAATGATACTTGCTTACAGTACTGAGGGAAGAAAGAAAGCGCTAGCTAAAATACTGCCTTATCAAAGAAAAGATTTTACGGAAATATTCAGAGTGATGAAGGGACTCCCTGCAACGATACGGACACTTGATCCGCCATTGCACGAATTTCTTCCGCATACTGAAAATGAAATAGCAAAGCTTGCTGAATTGATTGGAACGACAGTAGGTGAAATCAAATATAAATTAGATGCTTTAAAGGAATTCAATCCAATGCTCGGTCACAGAGGATGCCGGCTTGGAATTTCATTTCCGGAAATAACTGAAATGCAGGCAAGAGCGATATTTGAAGCAGCAGCCGCAGTGATTAAGGAAGGAATGAAAGTTCATCCTGAAATAATGATACCGCTTATCGGAAACGAAAAAGAATTCATTGAACAGGAAAATATAATAAGAAGAGTTGCAGATGAAGTGATGAAAGAAACAAAAACAAAATTTAAGTATAAAGTAGGAACAATGATCGAGATACCGAGAGCAGCACTTGTAGCCGACAAGATAGCAAAACATGCAGAGTTCTTTTCATTCGGAACAAACGACCTGACGCAGATGACTTTCGGTATTTCGAGAGATGATTCGGGTTCATTTATACCTGATTACCGGGAAAAGGAAATTTTAAAAAGGGATCCGTTCGAGTCGATCGATACTGAAGGAGTCGGGATGCTTATGAAGCTGGCGGTAGAAAAAGGACGCGAAACAAGACCGGATATTAAACTCGGTATATGCGGTGAACACGGAGGCGAGCCGGATTCAATAAAATTCTGCAATGATCTTGAACTGGACTATGTAAGCTGTTCACCTTTCAGAGTGCCGGTAGCAAGGCTGGCAGCGGCAAGGGCGAGTATAACTAAGAATTAGTCAGTCACTAGTTAAATTCTGCCCCAAATGGTAAGAAAATTAATTAATAAATTAATAGGTTACGCCACAACCCTACCCCGACCCACAGCCCGCTACCTTTCACTTTTGAAAAAATTAAGGGCAGGGGATTTTAATGTTCCGGAGACAACAATCATTTCATAAAACCCTATTTCAAAGCAACGGCAAAAGTTTAGTCTGTATAAATTATTTTTTAAAAGCTATTTTCGCGGAAAGAGAAACGATTGAGAATATTATTACTTTTATTTTTTCTGTCTGTAAATATTTTTTTTTCAAATCCGGGATTTTCACAAAAGGATACTTCTGAAAGAATAACCGATTCCGTTAAAATCTATGACAAGCATCCGCAGGATTTTCCTCCCAATTCAGGATTTATAATAAAATCAGCCGACGGAGAATCTTTCTTCAGAATCAAGGGTTCGATCAGATTAAACGGAGCTTACGACTTTAACGGTCTTCAGTCCAAATCCACATTTTCAACATATGATATTCCTGTCGGAGATGAGAATGCAAACGAGCCTAGATTTTTCATGAGTGCATATCAATCAAGATTTGCTCTAGAAATTTACAAATATACAATAATCGGAAATGTATTTGCCAAAATTGAAGCTGATTTTCAGGGTACGAATAATAATTTGAGATTGCGACTAGCTTATGCGGTAATAGAAAATTTCCTGCTGGGGCGTGCATGGTCTGTCTTCGGTGATCCGGAGGCAATACCCAAAACAGTTGATAAAGACGGACCAAACAGTTCGGTTACAGAAAAAGCAGTTCAGGTAAGATTTGAACCACCCGGAAAGAACAACTGGCGGTATGCATTTGCGCTCGAGACTCCAAATCCTGATATTTCAAATCCCGACACAATAGAAATCAGTCCTTATTTTCAAAGCTTTCCTGATGTAACTTCGCGTATAGAACTTGCATTTAAAAAAAGCGGAGGACATATTCAGCTTGCATCGGTTTTCAGAAGCATTACTGTCAGAGATTTAAATGATGAGATTCAGGCTCTTGCCGGATACGGAGGACTTTTTAGCGGAAGAATTATTTTGCATAAAAATAATACATTCAACTTTCAGGCAGTAGGAGGAAAAGGAATCTCGAGTTATATTAAATCATTAACGGGAGAAGGTCTTGATGCTGTTTATGATTACCAGGAAAACATGTACAAACTGCTGCCGTCATACGGAGGTTTTATTTCTTACAATCACCAGTTCAGTAAAGTCATTACGGCGCAGATTACACCGGGGATTACCTATATACAAAATCTTGATTCACAGCCGGGTAATGCTTTTAAGTATAGTTTTTATTTTTCAGGGAATATGTTCCTGAATTTCAGTAAAATAATTAACTTGGGACTGGAGTATTCTTTTGGCGTAAGAGTTAATAAAGACAATGAACGAGGTAATGCCAACAGAATTTCATTTATCTCTGTTGTTGATTTCTAAATTTTAACTAAAAATATAAATGGTATACCCGTTAATTAAAGTACTTAAAAATATTTTTTTTAATTAAAAAAAGAATGACGAAAAATATGATCCGGGACCCAAAAGATAAAAATATAGAAGATAGATTTTCTGCTTTTGAAGAAAAACTAGACAGCATATTAGAAAAGGGCAAGCAAAGCAGATCAACCGGCTTTATTGAAGTACTGACTGCAATATTGCTTTCATTAGCGACTGTAGGATCAGCGTGGTGTGCTTTCCAGTCTGCACTTTGGGGCGGAGTACAGACATTTGAATTAGCTGCAGCCGGTAAAGCAGGGAGATTAGCAACTGAAAATACACTTAAAGGTCTTCAGTTAAGATTTATTGATGCGGTTTTGGTTATGCAATATGTGAATGCGCAAAAAAACGGAGATCAGAAGCTAGCTGATTTTTATTTCAGCAGATTTGATGAGAATTTACAAAAAGCAACTTTAGAATGGTTAGAAAAAGATCCTTTCAATAATCCTAAAGCACCTAATTCACCTTTGAAAATGCCTTCCTACAATATTAAAGAAGAAACAGCTGCATTTAATGAGGAACAATTAAATTTAGATAAGATGGAATCAGCAAATAATGCGAATAAGAATTCCGACAGGTACATTCTTTTGACAGTATTATTTGCCGGTGTGTTGTTCTTTGGTGGAATTGCGAGTACTTTAAAATCTAACCTGATCAAAAATGTTTGTTTGTTATTATCTGCATTAATATTTGTCTCAACAGTGATAGTATTGCTGAGTATGCCTGTCACAACAATATAAAAAAAGAGTGTAACACTGCAAATGTTACACTCTGAATATTTAAAACTAATTTTATTAAGATCTGCTTACCAGCTATTGTAACCCAATCCGAGATTAATGTTGATCCAGGATTGTTCATTACCCTCATCTCCGTTCAATGCTTCACCCGAGCTGAAAGCATAATTATATCTTCCACTCAAAGTAATATTGGTTGTCCTTGCTACCTGGAAGTAAACACCAAGTTCAGGAGCTAAGCCGAAATGCCAGTTATTGTTTTCAAATGTGTTCACACCGATTTCGAGCTGCTGATTGAAGCTGTACGCGCCGACATATCCTGCCATATAAAATTTGGTTTTAGCACTTTTGCTGTTATTGGGGAAATAAGTTACGCTTGCAAGCAAAGGTAAGACGTTATAATACTTGGCAATATTTCCGGTGACTGCTCCGGATACATTTCCCTGAACATATTGAGTTGTACCGGATTCATTTTGACTCCAGACATTCCATCCAAACCACAGACCTAAAGCTGTTTTATTGCTGATGAACTGCTTACCATCAAAAGACACGCCTGCCCAGCTTGGTGCGTCAATGAAATCACTTGTTCTTCCTAGTGGGAAAGAAACGTCATAATAAATTGATGCCATATATTTTCCCTTTTGCTGCGAGAAAGAAGATGATACTGCTAAAAATGTAATTATTATAATGAATATTGATTTAATTTTCATGAATTTGTCTTTTTTAAGTTTTTTAATAATTAATACTTACTGACTATAAATTATTTCAAATATGGTGATTGAGCAAACGCCTGATTGATTCCCTGAGTGATCAATGATTGCGGATTTGACTGTCCTGTTACTCCATTCAACACTCCGGACCATTGTATAGGTAATTGATCTGCTGATGCCTGATTTTCATCAGCCATAATTATAGCAAGGGTTCCTGTAGTATAAGAATAGGAATAAGAATAATAAGGCGGATAATACCAGTAATAACCGCCGCCATACCACCAGTAATCATAGTTATCTACATAATAAGTGCTTGATGTTAAACCGCAAGAAACGTTCATAACACCGGCAGATGTGTCTGCAGCAGTTGTTTGTGTCCAACCCAGAGCATCCAGATTATTTTTTACATCCTGAAGAATCTGTGTGTCATATGTATTGGTGATAGAAGAGCTTCCGACTTTGAAAACTGTATCTACAAGATAGTATTTTGTGATCTGACCGAAATTGTAAGTATTATTGTATGCAGTTAATACGACATTAGAAGTATCGGGGTCTATTCCGTAATCGTAATAACATGATGATATTATTCCTGCAAAGCTTATCATAATAGCAATTGCAAGAAGTTTTCTTTTTAACATTTTTAGTCCTTTCTGTTTAATTTAATTTATTGCAGTTGTTAATTATTGATGTAAAAATAAAAAACATATATTTGAAATGCTATTTAAAAATGTTTAATTATATAACCTTAACATTGCTTTTTAAAGTATCTTTTTAAATGATTTTAGTATTCTAAATTACGAGTGTCTAAAAATAGCTACAGCTAATTCCTTTTTATTGGACTATGAAGTTTGATACGGTGAACTAACTTTTTTGGTTACTTGCTTGCCACGAATTTCACGAATTATACTAATTTTATTTGAATTACCGGGCTTCATTACTTATCTCTTTGAGACTTCAAGTAAAAATAAAGTGTGGACCTAAATTCTACCTGGATAAATCAGTGGGGTTTTTAATTTTATGTGTTTTAAAAAATTTTATAAACTGACTTTTTATTCATGAAATTAGTGTAATTCGTGTAATTAGTGGCAAATCATTTTTACGTCAGATTAGTGTGACAGATGAGAATTATACTTTCAAAAGAAACTTAATTTTGCTAATTTACACAACTTCGGTTTTAGATATTACATCTATACTTCAGCCGCAAAATTTAATCAGTAAATGTTGAGATTTAAAATATTATTGGCAGTTATCTTTGTAATTTTTATGCAGAACATTTCTCAAGCTCAGCTTTTCCCAAGATTTTCAATTGCCGGTGGTCCAACTATAGGTTGGTTTTGGAACAATACAGATGATTTGAATTCACAGCTTGCCGATATCGGAATCCCGGGAATTTCAAAGGACGGTTTTCTGATATTAGGAGGCGGCGGTTTTATTGATCTGCCTTTAAAAAACATACGGTGGCTGAGAGTCGGAGGGTCCGGGGAAGGATTTACTACACAAACTCAAATTATTACCGACAGCATTACACGAACAGCTTACTATCATTACGGATCCGGAGGCATATCATTGGATTATGTGAAGAGTTTTGGTAAAAGCGTTGAACTGACTTTAGGAGCATACCTTGCAACAGGCAAGCTTACAATTGATTTATATCAGAATACGCCAAGCTTCGGAAACTGGAGCAACATTTTCAATGAGTTCAACGGAAGCAATTCTTCCCAAAATCTCTCACATAAGTTAAGTGTAAGATTTTATTCGGCACGTCCGCAGATAGGACTCGGGGTATTTCTTACTTCTTATCTTTATGCAAAATTAAATGCCGGATACCAATTTTCTGTAAATAATAGCTGGTATGCAGACAACGATACTGAAGTATCAAATGCACCTTCAGACATTAAAGCTGACGGTTTCATAGTTAACTTTGGTTTAAACTTTGGATTATTTTCAAAATAAATAAATGAAGAATATTTTAGTGACCGGCGGTGCCGGATTTATCGGAAGCAATTTTATAAAATATGCTATAGATAATTTTGAATACAACATAGTAAATTTTGATAAGCTTACATATGCAGGTAATCTTGAAAACTTGGTGGAAGTTGAATTTAACGACAGGTATAAATTTATCAAGGGTGATATTTGTAAAAAAGAAGAAGTTGAAAGAGCAGTCAGAGAAAATGACATAGATACAATCATAAATTTTGCAGCAGAATCTCATGTTGACAGAAGCATACTCGGAGCAAAGGAATTTATCAATACCAATGTCGGCGGAACTCATGTACTGCTTGAAGTTTTGAAGGATAACGGTTTGGAAAAATATCTGCAGGTATCCACAGATGAAGTTTACGGTTCACTTCCCGAAGATAAAAAGGAAATTAAATTTACAGAGAAAACACCGATTACTACAAACAGTCCGTACTCAGCAAGCAAAGCTTCTGCAGATCTGCTTTGTAATGCTTTCTATCATACTTTTGATCTTCCGATTTTAATTACAAGGTGTTCGAATAATTACGGACCATATCAGTTCCCGGAAAAGCTGATCCCGCTAATGATTGCAAAGGCAATGGAAGGAGAGCAGCTTCCGGTTTACGGCGATGGTAAAAATGTCCGTGACTGGCTGTATGTAGATGATCATTGTTCGGCAATTATGGCTGTTTTAGATAAAGGGAAATACGGCGAGGTATATAATGTAGGCGGAAATAATGAGTGGTATAATATTGATATTGTAAAGTTGATCCTGAAAAAACTTAATATCTCTGAAGACAACATTAAATTTGTAAAAGACAGACCCGGACATGACAGAAGATATGCAATAGATTCTTCTAAAATAATGACAGAGCTTGGTTGGAAACCTAAGTATGATTTTGAAGAAGGAATTGAACTTACGATTAACTGGTATAAAGATAATGTTGACTGGTGGAAGAAAGTCATGAGCGGCGAGTATTTGAAGTATTATGAGGAGAACTATAAAGACAAGATAATTACTAATTAATAATTACTAATTTCTAATTTTTCTGTTTAATTGTTTATTTAGTAATTAGAAGCTTCTGAAAAACCCAAGTTGTCATCCCCGCATGCTTTTAGCGGGGATCCAATCACTGAGTTTAGAATTAAAAATAACATTTTGTTGATTGGATTCCCGCCAGGAGCACGCGGGAATGACATGGCTGGTTGGTTTTTCAGAAGTCTGTAATTAGTAATTAGTAATTAGTAATTAGTAATTAGTAATTAGTAATTAGTAAT
>CAYNTN010000076.1:0-22409 GCA_964399995.1 uncultured Ignavibacteriaceae bacterium | reverse complement strand
TACATGCCTAAAAGTTTGTTAAAAAAGCAACGTTATTATGTGTTGTAGCACTAAGGACACAAAAAAATTTGATATTTTTTAAAGCGAATTTTCTTAGTGCTCTTAGTGGAACTAAGTGGTTAATATATAATATCAGTGGAAAATTATTTTATTAAAACAGATTGAACACAACTTTAATTATCGGATTAGTAGCAGCTTTTTTCACAACTTTTGGATTTCTTCCGCAGTCGATAAGAGCAATAAGAACCAGACACACAAAAGATCTTTCACTTCCCATGCTGCTGATGATTGAGACGGGTGTTGTGATTTGGATTATTTACGGTTCACTGATCGCTGACATTCCTTTACTGGCGGCAAATTCCATTTCATTTATTTTTGTAACCATAACGCTTGTACTAAAGCTGAAATATGGATAAAAGCATTTTAAAGAACGTTCATCTTTTTTCAGGCTTAAATGACAATGAACTGGAAAAAATATGGTCGAGATGTGATGTAAAGACATTCGGAAAAGGTGAAATGATTTTTTTCGATACTGAACCTTATCAGGGATTTTACATTGTCATAGAAGGAAGCGTGAAGATATTCAAGATATCAAAAGACGGACGTGAGCATATAATGCATTTCATTCATCCATATAATACATTTGCTGAAGTTCCTCTTTTAGAACAGTATGAAAAAATCCTCAACGACGAATTCTCCTATCCTGCAAATGCAATGTCACTTGAAAAGGATACAAAGTTAATTTTAATCCGAGCAAATTCTTTTTATGATATCGTTGAAAAGAACAAAACTATATGCCTGAAGATGATGTCAACACTGGCTAAAAGGTTAAGACATCTGAACGGATACATAGAAAGCATTACTCTTGATGTCCCTAAGAGAATTGCTAAATACATTCTCACAGAACAAAGCAAAACTGCTTCTCAAAATAATAATCAAATAGAATTATCAATCAGCAAACACGATCTTGCCGCTTATCTTGGTACAATTGATGAAACATTATCCAGAGCACTGAAAAAATTACAGGAAGATAATCTGATTGAAGTTGATGGAAAAAACATCATAATTAAAGATAAGCAGGCTTTGGCTAAAATTTCTTCCGGATAAAGAAATAACCTCATTTCAGGGAATCTCCATTCAATATTATTCACCAAACTCATTTTTTGCCTCAAAGACTCCGAGACTCCAAGCCGGAACATTCAAAAACAATTACTTTGAGACTTTGAGTCTTAGAGACAAATCCTATCTTTAGATGGTCTTAGATTTTTAATTGTATTTTGTGAAATCAAATTGAGATTAAGGTTTCCTGAAAAGACTGAAAACGTTTGGGACAGCCGTGAACCACACAACTAAAAATATCTTTTTTCCAATCTTTTGACTTAAGTCAAACCGCTTCAAAACCATTCTTAGTATTTTTGTAATAGAGATTAACTCATTACAAAAATGAATAACACCGCAAATAATACTTTACAATACAGGGTAAATCAGAATACTGAATATCTGAAGATTAATGACTGGAGAATGGACTTTTTATGTGATTACATAGAAACCAATCATCACAGCTACATCAGGAAAATGATGCCGAAAATTCTGTCTGTTTGTAAAAATCTTTACAGGGAAAATGAAACTGAACTGAATCTGATGAAAGAGCTTAACAGATTAAGCGTTGAACTTGATACTCACATGCATAAAGAAGAGAAGTTATTGTTTAAATACATAAAAAAACTTAATGCCATATCCGCAGAAAAATCCGAATATGAAATACCGCCGTTCGGTTCAATTTCAAACCTGATAAAAGTAATGGGAAAAGAGCATATCAATGCAACGGCTATTTTAGAAAATATAAAAGCTGTCTGCAGCGGATTTAAAATCAAACAAGGTGACAGTGAGGTTAAAATAAAATTGTATGAATATCTGACGGAATTCTATACTGATTTTCAATTTCATGTATACATTGAAAACCAAATTCTCTATCCGAAATCAATTTCACTGGAAAAAAAATTAAAAAAATATTTTTTAAAAAAATAAATAATATCAAAATGAAAAATAAAACAAAAATAGTAATTGCAGCCCTAACTTTATTTATTACATCAATGATTGTAGTTTACGGGTGCGGTGCGGATGATCCTGAATTAGGAATCGGACCTGTAAAGGAAGTAAAACTGGATCCGCAGATAAATCAGGAGCTGGTTGCCAAAGGCAAGAGCATCTTCGACGTCAAATGCATTACATGCCATAAATTTGATGAAAAACTTGTCGGTCCTCCTCTAAAGGATGTAACTAAAAGAAGAAAGCCGGAATGGATAATGAATCAGATACTGAATCCTGAACAAATGATAAAGGAAAACATGATTGCGAAATCATTGGCAATGTCAGGACAATATCCGACTCCGATGACTTTTCAGAATGTAACCGTTGATGACGCAAGAGCAATACTGGAATATTTCAGAAACAACGATAAATAGAATAAACTGTATTCTTAAATTTAAAGAATAAAAAATGAAAAACTTAAAGAAAAAAATTACTGCTGTGTTAATGTTATTATCGTTAATAGTATTAATCATAAATTTCAATTCATGTTCCACCAAAGAGAAAACCGGTCCTTCGCTTAGCGGAGACGAAGCTGAAAAAGTTTATGTAGCTCCGGGAAAATGGGATGAATTTTATTATTTTATCTCCGGAGGATTCAGCGGTCAGCTTGCGGCTTACGGAATTCCTTCAGGGAGGCTGCTCAGAGTAATTCCGGTGTACTCGCTCAATCCGGAAAACGGATACGGTTTCACGGAAGAGACAAAGCCGATGCTGAATACATCTTACGGCTTCGTTCCCTGGGATGACTCGCATCATTCCGAGTTGTCGCAGACTGACGGAATTCCCGACGGAAGATGGTGTTTCATAAACGGAAATAACACTCCGAGAATTGCAAGGATTGATCTTAAAACATTCAGGACTGTTGAGATAATTGAGATTCCAAACAGCTCCGGGAATCACTCGTCACCATTTATTACCCCGGGAACGGAATACATACTAGCGGGAACGAGATTCAGCGTACCGGTGGAAAACAGAGATGTTCCGATTTCTTCCTATAAGGAAAATTTCAGAGGAACCATTTCATTTGTTAAAGTTGATAAAGACAAAGGTGACATGAGCATAGCATTTCAGCTTATCACGCCTCCTTATGATTATGATCTGAGCCACGCAGGGAAAGGTCCTTCATACGGATGGTTCTTCATTTCATGTTATAATTCAGAGCAGGCTAACACACTTCTTGAGGTAAATGCATCACAGAAAGACAAGGATTTTATAATGGCAATTAACTGGAAGAAGATAGAAGAGTATGTTGCTCAGAATAAAGGAACGATGATGCCTTCGAGATATGCACATAATGTTTTTAATGAGTCTACTCAGATGGCGACATCCGAGATCTTAACTTCAACAAGAACATTTAAACCGGAAGATGTTCCGGGAGCAATTTATTATATTCCGTGTCCAAAATCTCCGCATGGTGCTGATGTTGATCCGACCGGAGAGTTTATAGTCGGCGGCGGGAAATTAGCCACAGTAATTCCCGTTTTTGCATTTTCAAAAATGAAATCAGCAATTGAATCAAAAAAGTTTGATGGTGAAATCGAAGGAATACCGGTTTTGAATTATGATGCATGTCTTTCGGGTGAAGTGAAAAACCCCGGCTTAGGACCATTGCATACAGAATTTGATGATAAAGGTTTTGCTTATACATCAGCCTTTATCTCATCAGAAATTGTGAAATGGAATGTATCAACGAAAGAAGTTGTTGACAGGATGCCTGTTTATTATTCCGTAGGACATCTTACAATTCCGGGCGGAGACAGCAGAAAGCCGTGGGGTAAATATTTATTGTCAATGAACAAGATGACAAAGGACAGATATCTGCCGACAGGTCCGGAACTGACGCAATCCGCTCAGCTGATTGACATTTCAGGCGACAAGATGAAACTGCTTTCGGATTTTCCGACGATTGGAGAGCCGCACTATGCTCAGGCAATACCAGCTGAACTCATTACTAAGAATCAGCTTAAGATTTATAAAATAGAAGACAATAAAAATCCTCATGCCATAAAGACTATCAATGATGCCCGTGCTACCCGTGAGGGAAATGTAGTTCATGTCTACCTTGCTGCTACGAGATCGCATTTCACACCTGATAATATAGAAGGTATTAAGCTCGGTGATACTGTATATTTTCACATGACGAATCTTGAGCAGGACTGGGACATTCCGCACGGATTTTCGGTAATGGGAAATCAGAATTCCGAAATGCTTGTAATGCCCGGAGAAACATGTACCATTAAATGGTATCCGGATAGAGTCGGAATTTATCCGATTTACTGTACTGATTTCTGTTCTGCATTGCATCAGGAAATGCAGGGATATGTAAGAGTGTCCGGTAAAGATTCAAATGTTCCTATAGCTTACAGCCTTGGAAATGAGAAGAAATAAAGAACAGGTATTTTGCCTCAAAGACTCGAAGACTCAAAGTTTTTTAAATTGTTTTCTTTGAGTCTTAGAGACTTCGAGGTAAGTTTCAGAAAATGTTTTAATTTAGTCCAATGAAAAAATCATCGAGAATATTAGTACTGATCCTGGCTTTAATTTTGATAGCGGTATATTTTGTTCCGTTGTGGAACATCGAACTCGACGCACCTCAGTATCCCGAAGGACTCGGGATGCAGATATGGCTGAACAAAATTACAGGCGATCTGCAAACAATTAACGGACTGAATCATTACATCGGAATGAAAACCATTCAGCCGGATTCAATACAGGAGCTGAAGCTTATGCCCTATGTAATTGCGTTTATAATCTTTACGGGATTCACAGTATTTTTATTTAACAAAAAAGTATTGCTGCTGTCATGGATCATACTCATAATAATTTCTGGGATAGTCGGAATGTATGATTTCTGGAGCTGGGAATATGACTACGGTCACAACTTAGATCCGACAGCAGCAATCATAGTTCCGGGAATGAATTACCAGCCGCCGCTCATCGGTTCTAAACAATTACTGAACTTTAATGCTACATCTATGCCCGCCGAAGGAGGCATAATTATTTTTGCAGTGGGAGCTATTGCAATACTGATTCTTATTTATGAATACAAATTTAATAAAGCTCAAAATGTTAAATCCTAAAATGAATTTACTCATAATATCATTAATTTTTATTTTTGCATGCGGGAAAGAAATATCTCCGCTTGAATACGGTAAAGACCAGTGTGAACTTTGCAGAATGACGCTGACTGACAGTAAATACGGAGCTGAAATAGTTACACAGAAAGGAAAAGCTTTTAAGTTTGATGCGGCAGAATGCATGCTGAATTATTTGAAACAAGGGAAAATCGAAGAGAGCGCTGTCGATAAATATTTAGTTGTTGATTTGACGAAACCCGGATCACTCATTGATGCTGTAAACGCTTCATATTTAATTAGTGACAGATTGAGAAGTCCGATGGGTGAAAATATTTCTTCCTTTGCAGATAAAAATGAAGCAGCCAAATATTTAAATGATTACGGCGGTGAGAGACTCAGCTGGGCAGAATTAAGAAATAGGTTAAAGTGAATTACATTATCCTAAAATTTATGAGGATTTTATTTCAATACAAAATAAGAGCACATTTCAAGTCTGCTCTTTTACAGACAGTGTTTCAAAACTTGAAAAAATTTTTAACCACAAAGCCACTAAGGCTCAAAGGAAACCAATTTTCAAATCTTTTTTCTTTGTGTCTTTGTGGCTTAGTGGTGTCGAAACAACTTCTCCAAATGAGAGGGCACGGTGAGGTAATTCCAAAGATCCTAATTATACTTTCATCTTTAGTAATGACCGGAACGGCATTCTCAAAAGAGATCATCGTTTGTCCGGACTGTGAAATAAATTCAATTAATGAAGCAGTAAAGATATCATCTGACGGTGATAAACTAACCATAAAGAAAGGTGTTTATAAAGAGAATAATATTATTGTCGATAAAGCAATAGAGATTACAGGGGAAGAGCTTCCGGTTGTTGACCTCGAATTTTCACATCAGGGTTTTGTCATTCAGAAGGACAACGTCAGAATTTCCGGGCTTGAGATAAGAAACATCAGAGTAAATTACATGAATGATCTCTCCGGGATAAAAATTGAAAACTCTTCAGGATGCACCATTGAAAATAATATTTTGAATAATACATTCTTTGCAATTTACCTTGCCAACTCATCCCGCTGTTTAGTTAAGAACAATAAAATTTTCGGACAGGCTCAATCGGAATCATCATCCGGAAACGGAATACATATGTGGAAATGTAACAGCATTAATATAGAGTACAATGAGATCACAGGACACAGGGACGGAATATATTTTGAGTTTGTAACTCGCTCAGTCGTTTCAGGAAACTACAGTCACAATAATTTAAGATACGGTCTTCACTTTATGTTTTCGGACAGTGATTCTTATGTGGAAAATTCATTCAGGGAAAACGGCGCCGGAGTAGCGGTGATGTACACAAAGAACATTGTGATGGAAAGAAATAAATTTGAGGATAACTGGGGACCGGCGTCTTATGGATTGCTGTTAAAAGACATTTCGCGCAGTTCAATAACGAGGAATTTTTTTTACAAGAACACAACAGGAATTTATATGGAAGGTACGGATTTGATTCAGGTTTTTGAAAATGATTTTAATTCAAACGGTTGGGCAATGAAAATTCTTGGAAATTGCACTAATAACAATTTCAGAAAAAATAATTTTATCGGTAATACTTTTGATGTTTCCTCCAACAGCTCGAGAAGCGAAAATTTTTATTCGGAAAATTTCTGGGATAAATATGACGGATATGATCTCAACAGAGACAACACGGGAGACATCCCTTACAGGCCGGTTAGTTTGTATTCAATGATAGTGGAAAAAATTCCGGCGAGCATAATTTTATTAAGAAGTTTCATAGTAGAACTTCTTGACATTACAGAAAAGGCGATGCCGGTGTTAATTCCCGTTACTCTTATAGATGAAAAGCCGCAAATGAAAAGGAGTTATTTTGATAGAGTTAACTAACCTGTGCATGAAATACGGAAAGACAAACGCATTGCAAAATGTGAATGTAAAATTTAATAAAGGTGAAGTAATTGCTCTGATGGGTCCTAACGGTTCGGGCAAATCAACAATGCTGAAATCAATTCTCGGACTTGTTATCCCGTCTGACGGAAGTATCCTGGTGAACAATCAGGAAACAAAGAATAATTGTTTGTACAGAAATCAAATCGGGTACATGCCCCAGATAATAAACTATCCCGAAAATTTAAAAGTGGAAGAATTATTTAACATTGTACATAACATCAGAAACTATCCTGCTGATGATGATAAGGAATTGTATGAGGAATTTAAAATCAGGGAAATACTCGGAAAATATTTCGGACAGCTTTCCGGAGGTTTCAAGCAGAGGGTAGCAGCATCAATAGCATTTCTTTTCAATCCCGATATCCTGATTCTCGACGAGCCTACAGCCAGTCTTGATCCCCTAGCGGCCGAAATACTTAAGACAAAAATCCGGAAATCAAAAACACAGAATAAGCTGATAATTATTTCTTCGCATATAGTTTCCGAAATGGATGAACTCGCTGATAGAATTATTTACCTGCTCGACGGAAGCGTAATTTTAAACAAGAGCCTTAAGGAGATCAAGAACGGTTCGGGGCAAAAACTCGGTAAAGTAATAGCCGGAATTCTCAGTAAAACAGAATAAAAAATGAATTACAAAATTTTCAAATATATTATATTCGACCTGCTTAGAAATAAATTCGTTCTCGGATATTGTGTTCTGATTATGATAATGAGTTTTTCAATAATCTATACAGGGCAGGATATTTCAAAAGCTGTGATCACGATAATGAATATTGTTTTATTTATTGTACCTCTGGTCAGCTTGATCTTCGGCACAGTGTATTTTTACAACTCTAAGGAGTTCATCGAATTTCTGCTCACACAGCCTGTAAACAGAAATAATATTTTCTGGTCTGAATATCTTGCGCTGTCAATTTCACTTTCGATTGTATTTCTCACAGGAGCAGGAATTCCTGTAATGCTTAACGGATTTTCATTGCCTGCAGTTTATTTAATATCAACAGGCATCATTCTAACCTTTATATTTGTTTCTCTTGCTTTTCTGTCAGCGGTTTTAAATAAAGACAAGGTAAAGGGAATCGGGACTTCAATCATAATGTGGCTTTATCTGACAATAATTTTTGACGGGATAGTTTTTTTGTTGATCTATCTTTACAGCGATTATCCGATTGAAAAACTAATGATAATTCTGACGTTGCTTAATCCGGTAGACTTAGGAAGAATTCTGATACTGCTTCAGATTGACATTTCAGCATTGATGGGATTTTCCGGAGCTGTGTTTCAGGATTTTTTCGGCAATGTTACCGGCAGACTGTTATCAGTGCTGTTCATTTCTCTCTGGATTTTCTTTCCTTTATTCTTCTCATTAAGAGTTTTTAAAAAAACAAATTTTTGAGATGACTTAATCTTTAAATTTATATCTGATCAAAGTCAGTATTGCCGTTACACCGTCACGCCAGTTAATTTTTTTACCTTCTGAAATTGATCTGGGAGAATAGGTGATTGGAATTTCCGTTATGTGAATTTTCCTCTTCAGTATTTTTGCAGTAACCTCCGGACAGAATTCAAATCTCTCACATTCAAGATCTAAATTCCGGATCAGATTGCTCCGGAAGAGTTTGTAACCCGTGGATTCATCTGAGATAGAACTTCCATAAAGCAAATTGGTAATCTTACTCAGTAAAACTCCCCCCCAGTAAAATGAATTTGCAGACTTTGGATTTTTTATAAGGTTTCTTGAACCGTAAACTACACTGACCTGCATATCTTCGAACGGCTTAAGAAGATTCGGATATTGTAGCGGATCATATTCAAGATCCGCATCCTGTATCAGAACAATGTCGCCCGTAACTTCTTCCAGCCCCTTTCTTATTGCAAAACCTTTTCCCGAGTTTTCTTCAAGCCGGACGAATTTTATTAATTCACTATGCTTCTTTTTCAGTTCGGATATTATTTCATGCGAGCTGTCGGTCGAGCCGTCATCTACACAGATTACTTCATGAACTAAATTTGTCGAGATAACTTTGTTAATGACTGCACTCAGTGTGCGTTCTTCATTATAGAATGGAATTATGACTGATAATTTCAATTTGATCCCGGTCTTGATTTAATTTCCCTGATCCTGTTCTTTATTTGAACATCGTCCGGTTTTATCAACAAATATTTTTCATAACAAACTATTGCGTTTTGAAACTGATTTAATAAATAGTAAACCGAACCGAGATTATTATACACGTCCGCATAATTTAATTCATCCAAAGCACCTTTGCTTTTTTTTATAAAACAGAGATATAATATTTCTGCCGCTCTATAATTTGAATTATCGAAAGCAAAATTCCCCATTCTCATGTATTCCAGCGGTTTTATTTTTCGTGAATAAAATCCATCGATCCAGTCCCAAATACCGTTAATATGTCCGTTGTTTATTATTTCAGATGTCCGGTTAATGGTAAAGTCATTTGTATCAATGCCGGCAGTTTTCAGATCGGATATAAAATTAAAATTTACATTATCCGCAAAACCATTTTTTGCATATACGGAAGCAGTCTGATCCCAGTGAATTAAGCGCCAGTCTTTTTTTAATTCATTTATCTGTGATGTCCAGTTAAAGTTTGATATATCATTAATTATGAGATCTGCATTATACTTCGCAGTCAGATTCGAAATACCGTTCTTTGAAAAGCTTGTAAGATATTCCTTATAAAAATCTTCTTTGATGACTTCCAGCCGTCCGTCTATGAAGACCGGAAGCCCGGTTTTCCAGTCAAGCCATCCGCCAAGCTCGAGGCTGTTTATGATTTTTCCGTTAAGTGAGTTTGAATTAATGAAATCCGCAGTCTGTTCCGGTAGAATTGTTTCATCAATTCCGGAGCCGAATTTTATTTCGGAATTGTATTTCCAATAATATGCATCAGTAATTATTCTTATGCAAATTAATATTAATGTGACTGAGAAAATAATTTTACAGGATTTCTCATACCGGCTCATTTTGTCAATACCTCCTTTTACCGATTCGTAATTCAACACATCCGTTAAGCAAATTGCAATGATGTATACAGCATAAATAATAAAGATCGGAATATTCCGGAATGAAGAATATGAGATGTAAAAAAATGCCGCAAGTAACAGGAACTGATGTAATGCCCGCTTACGGAAAGTAATTATTATTAAAATAAAACTAAGTATGCTGATCATGAAATACAAATAAAGTTCAAATCCCAAATCACCCGACATTCCCCAAGGGGACTGAAGCTCTGTAATATTCTGCTGAAAAATATTTCCTTTCTGCAGCCGCGTAAAAAGATAGAACGGGAACATTGCTCCATCTGTGAAATACGGATTAATGAAAACCGCTGCGATGGAAATTAAGAACCATTTTAATAAATTCTTATCAATTGTTTTTTTATGCAAGTAAAACGACACAAGATACACAGCAATTATTATTATTCCTAAAATGAACAGACCGTGCATGTTGACCCAAATTATCATTATCAAAGGAAGAAGAAACAGTTTTGCTTTATTAAAATAATAATATCTTTCGAGTATGAGTAATATGCAAAGCATGAAAAGCCACGTCACTATTTCCGGGCGATAACCGAATCTCAGCTGAATAGAAATGACAGTAACGAACAAAAGAATCAGTGACATGAAAACCGGTACTCCGTATAAATTCATTTTCTTTAACAAAAGATAAAACACGCATCCGATTACTAAGGTGTTGAAAATTGTAAGACCGGTGTAATTGAAAAATGAATAGAAAGCGTAGATCAGAACCTGATACAACCATTGAATGTCGATATATTCATTCTGAGAAACTGTGTATGTGAAAATGTCTTTTACAGGAACGGTGAAATTAGTCAGTATCCATCTGCCGGCGGCAAGATGAAAGCCCGTATCAAGATTTGCGATCTTTCTTATTGTAAAAAGTAGAATGAGCATGCTAAGTGAAAGCAGAGGGAGGAACCAGCTTGAGTTAAAAACCTCAGAACTCCTCAATGATGAAGGGATAAATTTTACTGAATGACGTTTCTCATTTACTATCTGTGATTTTATACGACCGGATTTCCTGTTTTTCAAGTGATTTTTTAAGGTGATAACTTATTTTTTACAACAGAAAATTACAATTTAGAAATTAATTCTATGAAACAGGGCTATGTACACGATAAAAATATTTTACCTCAAAGACTCGAAGACTCAAAGTTTCTCAAAGAGATCTATAAGAATTATTTAATTTATTTAACTTAAGTTGGCTGCTTTTGAAATTTAAGTTTGTTTTCGCCACGAATTAACACATATTTTCACGAAGCTGCAAAAAAGTAGTTTTTAAATTCGAGTAAATTAGCGGCAAGTTTTTCTTTAATTGTAAAACGGTCAGCTTAAGTTATTTAATTAGTTTGTTAAAATTTATAATTAAGAACGTGTTACAAATTCTTTGTTAAATAAATCTAATCTTAGAGTTACTTAGAGCCTTCGAGACTTTGAGGTGAAAAGAATTTTGTCGTGTACATAGGAAACAGGGAAGAATGCATAGTAAAAGCTTTTAAAAGCTTTCAGCATTAAAAAATTGATAGTATAAATAGATTACAAATTCTATATTGTCCATTCTAAATTTTTGAAAATTAAAATTTCCCAAAATCCTGTATGAATAATTTGTTCTTAATGCTAAAGGAAGTAGCGTATAATCTTCACTGGTCATGGAATAAAGATGCCGTCGAGCTGTTCAATGAAATAAATCCCGAATTCTGGGATTGGTCAGGTCATAATCCCGTAAAGCTACTCAATGAGATAAATCAGAATTATCTTGAATACATCATAGAAAAAAAGAATCTCGGAAGCAGAGTCCTTAGTTTATATGCTGAATATAAAAATTATTTAAACAGGAAAACTTTCTTTGATGAAAAATATTTCAAGGCAAACGAACCTTTGATAGCTTATTACTCCGCTGAATACGGCCTGACAGAATGTTTAAAAACTTATTCCGGCGGTCTGGGAGTTTTATCAGGCGATCATTTGAAATCATCATCCGATCTCGGGCTTCCCCTTGTCGGAATAGGGCTTGCATACAGCTATGGTTTCTTTACTCAAATGGTAAATCCTGATGGATGGCAGACTGAAAATTATCAGTTAAACGAATTTGCGAATCTTCCAATTGAACTGTTGCGTGATGAACATTACATCCCCGTGCGTGTTTCAGTAAATTTTCCCGGCAGAACGGTCTGGATTCAGGTCTGGCTTGCGCAGGTCGGCAGAGTAAAATTATATTTACTTGATACTTCATTATCGCAAAACTCTGTTGACGACAGAAGAATTACGGACATATTATACGGCGGCGATCATGAGAAAAGAATCTGCCAGGAGATAATTCTGGGGATCGGAGGGACACGGCTTCTCAAGAAGCTTGGATATAACATAAAAGCATTTCATCTTAATGAAGGTCATTCGGCTTTTCTTTGTTTTGAGAGAATAAAAGATTACATGAAAAAAAACAAAGTATCATACACGGAAGCCAAGAACAAATGTTTTTATTCAAACATATTTACAACACACACTCCCGTTCCGGCAGGTATAGATATTTTTACAAAAGAGCTTTTCACAAAATATTTTAAATCTTATGCCGAAAATGAAATCGGCGTAAGTATAGATGAACTATTTAAGGAAGGTGACCTTGTCCGGGGAGATGAAGAGAACAATCAGTTCAACATGGCATATCTTGCAATCAACAATTCAAATTTCATAAACGGTGTCAGCAAGCTTCACGGGGAAGTTTCAAAGAAAATGTGGATGCTTCCAAAAACCAGGAGTCAGATTGATTTTATCACAAATGGAGTTCATACACCCAGTTACGTTTCCAAATTTACCAATAACCTTCTTTGCAAATACTTTTCCGAAAACTGGATTTTCGATGAGGATGTCTGGAAAAAAATTGATAAAGTTTCTAATGAGGAAATATGGGCTTTAAGGATTCTGAATAAATATAAGCTCATAAGTTTTTGCAGGGAAAGAATTAAGGAGAAATGGATTTCACTTGGCGCGGGCAAGGAAAAGCTGAAGGAAGCAGAAGGGATACTCGATTCCGATACACTGACTATCGGGTTTGCAAGAAGGTTTGCAACTTATAAAAGGGGAACGCTTGTATTTACCGATCTTGATCGGCTGAAAAAAATTGTGAATAACACTGCAATGCCGGTTCAGTTTGTATTCTCAGGTAAGGCACATCCTAAGGATGAGGGAGGAAAAAATTTAATATCAGAAATTATTTCTTATACACGTGATACCGATTTAAAAAACAAAGTAGTATTTCTTGACAATTATGACATTAATGTTGCCCGTCATCTGGTGGAAGGATGTGATATATGGCTGAATAATCCGAGGAGACCGCTGGAGGCTTCCGGAACGAGCGGGATGAAGATCATTGCAAACGGGGGATTGAATTTCAGCATAATTGACGGATGGTGGAATGAAGCTTATACTCCGGAAAACGGGTGGAAGATAGACAGCATACTTACTCATGACATTTCCCTGGATGAAAGAGACATGTTTGAAGCAAACAGTCTTTATGACACTCTTGAAAAAGAGATTATACCTATGTTTTATATCAGGGACGAAAAAGGAATTCCAGTTGAATGGATTAAGAAAATAAAATCATCCATAAAGCATCTCGCGGGATATTTCAGTACAAACAGAATGGTAAGGGAGTATTGTGAAAAGTTTTATATGAAAGTTAAAGATTAATGTTTTTTTTAATTAAAATAAATTATATTTTATAAAAAAAAACAAACTCTTAACTTCAGATTATACTAATTATTACCAGCCTGTTGTAATTCTTAGTTTGGTCAAAATATGTTAAATAAAGGGTTATCCATTTTCTTAAAATTCTTAAATCAAATTTATAAATCATGAAAAAAATGAACTACTCCGTAAAAAAAATAGTGTTGCGGATTATTATGTTGTCTTTATTCGTTTATTCTGGGATATTAAATGCACAGATAAATTCAGGCGGACAGCCGTTGAGCAATTTAATGGAGCTCGGATCAGCATATGAAGTTGTAACGCTCCCTCATGTTGATACAAAAACGGCAATTGAGGAAGATGCGGCTGCTTCGGAATTATCCGGAATCCCATACAGATACGGACTGAATGTCAGTACAAATTACAATCTGAATAACTCAGGAACATGGCAAGTACTTTCAGACGGCAGCAGAATCTGGAGACTTGGCATTAAATCGGAAGACGCTAAATCTTTGAATTTGCTTTACGATGATTTTTATATGCCAAAAGGAGCTTACATGTTTGTTTATGACCTCGGTAAAACGAAAGTTATCGGCGCATTTACCGAAATAAATAACAATGCTGACGGAAGATTTGCCACTGACCTAACACCCGGATTCTATACTGTTGTGGAGTATTATGAGCCGGTATATGCAACAGGCAGCGGCAGGATAAGTATTTCAACGGTTGTTCATGCTTATAAGGACATAAACGGTTTTAACCAGACCGATGAGCTTGCATGTAACATCAATGTAATGTGTCCTATTGGCGCACCATGGGTCAATCAGAAAAGATCTGTTGCAAGAATGACTTTTGCAGGTCCCGGAGGAAGCTTCCTTTGCACAGGTTCTTTGATTAATAATACTACGGGTGACAGGACACCATATTTTCTTTCTGCACAGCACTGTGAATCAACCAATTGGTCATCTTTAGTTGCCACTTTTAATTTTGAAAGTCAGTCATGCAGCAGTAATATTGCAGGACCTACACAGACAATGCAAGGCGCAACAATGAAAGCTGCAAACTTCGATACAGACTTTATGCTGCTTCAGTTTAATAATGCAGTACCGGCAACAATAAATGCTTATTTTAACGGATGGGACATCAGCGGCAATCAACCTGTGAATGAAACTGCAATTCATCATCCCGACGGTGCCATAAAAAAGATTTCTTATGATCAAAATCCTGCAGCTTCAGTTACGGGATTTGGAGGACGTCTGCCTAACGGTTTTTGGCTTGTTGTCTGGGATGAAGGGATGACAGAAGGTGGTTCTTCAGGCTGCCCGTTGTATGATCAGAATCAAAGAGTTGTAGGACAAAATCTCGGCGGGACAACATCTCAATGTGCAAATCCTCAGATAGTGCAGAAGTATTTCGGCAAAATTTCAGAATCATGGGCTCACGGCGGAAGTTCTACAAATCAGTTAAAGAACTGGCTTGATCCTAATAACACAGGTGTTACAACACTTGACGGAATTAATGATTTGACAGGAGTACCTCCTGTATCTAACTTTGGTTCAAATATACAAAATTTACCAATCGGGGGAGGCAGTGTTAATTTCCTGGATTATTCAACAAACGATCCAGTAAGCTGGAGCTGGAGCTTTCCCGGAGGAACACCGTCAACATCAACCGAAAGAAATCCTGTCGGTATTTCATATACAGGCACAGGAGCTTACACCGTTTCACTTACAACAACAAATTCATTCGGATCTAATTTAAAGACAGTTGTCAATTACATAACTGTCGCAGGAGTTCCTTTAAATACATTCAGTCTGCAGTCTCCTCCTTCAGGAACGACCATACTTGTTACACAGAATGATCCTTCAATTGTTCAGTTCAAATGGGGTTCTTCCAGTCCGAGTCCTACAGTTAAATATTTATTCCGTCTAAAAAAATTAGGCACGACTGCAGCAGATTTGATCTATCCAAGTGATAATAACGGAAGTGATACTGTTATAAGTCTCAGAAAAAGTTTCCTGGATACGGTTGCAACATCTTTAGGACTGACTGGTGATTCTGTCAGATGTACCTGGAGAGTATCAGCCACAAACGGACTTGATACATTATCAACATCTGTACAGTTAGTTACTTTAAGAAGAACATCAGTGGGAATTACACAGATTTCGTCCGTAATACCGGAGAATTTCAATTTGCATAATAATTATCCAAATCCGTTCAATCCTGTTACAATAATTAAATTTGATGTGGCAAAGAATCAGCCGGTAAAGATTGCCGTATTTGATATGCTTGGCAAAGAAGTATCTGTTCTTGTCAATCAGAATTTTACTCCCGGAAGTTATTCAGTTAATTTTGATGCCGGCAATATTTCGAGCGGAATGTATTTTTACAGAATTGAAACTCCCGGATTTACACAGACTAAACGCATGGTTCTGGTAAAGTAGCTTTCTTCAGGTATTGAGTGAAGTGCAGAAATAAAATCTTCGGTTTTTTAATTTAATTGCAAATACAAAGAAAAGTCAGGATATCTGAAACTTCTGCGTCTCTGCTTTTCAAAGATCTTAAAAATTAATTTTTAAAAAAATGTTTTAAAGAAGAATCAGAAAGGAAATTCAATGAAAAAATTTTCTTTTATTTTTGTTTGCATGCTTTTCATTTCGTTAATTTTATCAAGGACAGCCGGCGCACAAAATGACAGTCCGGACTTAGACCAGATCCCTTCGGAAAACAGGAATCAACCGATGAATCCTCCTACTCCATTCAGCATAGTAGTAGATGTTGACGGGTATGATAACCTTCATATCGGAACCGATTTTGCAGAAGTTCATATGGTGATGAATCCTAACAATCCGCTGCAGGCAATTGCAGCATGGAACTTAACTAACGGAGCAAGATCTTATGCGACCTTAAATGGAATTGACTGGTTTGCGACACCGGTTCCAAACTGGGGACAGACAATGAGAGGTGATCCGGTCATGGGATATGACAGTTTGGGAAATTCATATTTTGATAACATGTATGGTTCTTCAATTTTGGGAACAAGATTGGCAAAAACCACTGATAATGGTTTGTCATGGTCCAATGTTGTTTTTGCAAATATTGGCAATGATAAAAACTGGATTGCATGTGATCAGACCGGAGGACCTTTTAAAAACTATGTTTACGGTGTAATGACACCCGGAAATTTTGTCAGAAGCACAGATTTCGGAAACTCATTTTCCAATACTTTTTCGGCTTCAAATCAATTACCCGGTATGATGGTTTGCGTCGGAGCAAATGTCCTGAGCGGTCAAAATGTTCCCGGCGGATGTGTTTATGTTGTCACAACAACCGGAAGTTCATTTTCTCCAGTCTGGACCTTCTACAGATCCACAAACGGCGGAAGTACATTCGATTTTATGTCACAGGTTGTATTTGCAAACTATGTAGGAACCAACGTCGGCGGAAGAAGCTCGGTTCACAATATGAGAACAAGACCTTATCCGATGATCACTGCTGATAACAGCTATGGTCCTTACAGAGGAAGATTGTATCTGACTTATGCTTCAAACATGCCCGCAGGTGACGGTAACAAGCCTGATATATTCAGCCGCTATTCAACCGATCACGGCGTTACATGGTCAAGCGAATTGAGAATTAATGATGATCCTAACCCGGAACAGAATAACCAGTGGTTTCCGGCAAACTGGTGTGACAAGGAAACCGGAAGAATGTATGTGCAATGGATGGACACAAGAGACTGTCCGACTACTGACAGCTGTTTGATTTATGCATCATATACTACAAACGGTGGTGCTTCGTTTGTTACCAATCAGCCTGTCTCAAATAAAAAATTCAGAATAAACTGTACAACGTGCGGAGGAGGAGGAACTCCGGCTTATCTTGGTGACTATAATGCCATCTCATCTAATTCTATAACTTCCACTTTAGCATGGACAGATTTCAGAAATAACAGTTTTGGAAATTACATAGCTTACTTCCCGGATTATGCAGTCAAAACCAATCCGTCAGTCTTAAGTGTTAATAACGGACAGAGTGCTACCTTCAGAGTAACTGTGCCATACTCTAAATTATATACAGGTAAAGTAAAATTCACTGCGAGCATGGATACTGTGCCTGCTTCAGGTTCTCTTGCCATTTCATTTGTCGGAAAAGATTCCATTACTACAATTCCTGATTCAGTGACGATTAGAGTTGAAGCTGTCGGAACAGTAACCACAGGCAGGTATTATGTAAAAGTTATCAGCCGTGGTCCTAATGGAACTCCTGCTCACATAAGATATGTAGCTGTTTATGTAAATTCTTCATTGGTAACTGTCGGAACCAACAGACCCGGAATCGCTAACTTTTTGATAAACGGTACAACCTACAATACTACACAGCAGCTTGTGGTTGCTAACGGAACAAGCCTGACTATTCAGGCGCAGAGCCCGAGAACAGTTGGTTTGAATCAGTATGTATACACTCACTGGTCTAACGGCGGCGATACTACTCAGACCATTACGGTTAATTCAATTCTGAATCTGACAGCATTTTATAAAATCCAGTACAGGCTGGTTTTGAATTCTTCGATTGGAAATTCATTCGGCGGAAATGTATTTTATGATTCGGCATCATCTGCTACTTTTGGAGTGTTGTCCAGAATTTTCGTCAGCGGCGGAACGACTTATTATTTCAGAGGCTGGACAGGAACCGGTGTAGGATCTTATACAAGTCCGGACAGCACGGGACTTGATTCGGCTGTTACAGTTACAATGGGAAATCCATTTACTGAAGCAGCAAGATGGACTACTACGATAGGTATTAATCAGATATCATCGTTAGTTCCCGAGAAATTCAATTTATATAATAACTATCCTAATCCCTTCAATCCGGTTACAATTATTAAATTTGATATAGCGAAAAACCAGCCGGTCAGGATAGTTGTATTTGACATTCTGGGAAAAGAAATATCAACTCTGATTAATCAAAGTTTACCTCCGGGAAGTTACTCGATAGATTTTGACGCAGGTAATTTAACGAGCGGAATGTATTTTTACAGAATTGAAACAGCCGGATATGTAAAGACTAATCGTATGGTTCTTGTAAAGTAAATTTTACGAGAAATCCCTGAGGTATATTTTCACCTCAGGGATTTTTTTAAGTGTGAGTTAAAACTTGTAATAAGTTTAAATAATCAAAGACAAATGAAAAATACATTAACACTTTCTTGTTTGATTCTGATCTTGATGCTTTCATCTAAGAGTAAAGCCCAGCTTGCGGATAATTCCGAATATGATCTGCCGAATTCGATCGCTATTCAGCCGCCAAACTTGTTCATATCGCCTGCAGGTGTTTTAAGCAATCCTGTAACTGTAAACGGGTATGACAATTTCTTTCTCGGTACGGATTTTGGTGAGCCATACATTGCCACAAATCCGCGTGATCCTTTAAACAGCATCTGCGCCTTCAACATTAATAATTATTATTACACACTGAATGGTTTTGACTGGACTAAAATAAATGTAAGCTTCCCGGGTTTTTCTGTAATCGGTGACCCGGTTGTAACTTTTGACAGCCTTGGAAATGCATTCTATGTTCAGCTGTATCAGAACGGAGGCACTTACGGAATCTGCATAAGCAAGTCTACTAACAAAGGCGTTTCATGGAGTTCTACATATAATGTTTCTTCAACTACGGTCGGTCTTTCCGATAAGGAATGGCTGACAGCAGATGCTACAAATGGTCCGAATTCTAATAACCTTTATATTGTGTGGAGACAGTTCGGCTCAACCGGTATGAGATCAGTCAGAAGTACAAACGGCGGGGTTAACTGGAGTTCACCTCTAACTTACTCCGGTGGACAAGGAGCATATGTAAGTGTCGGACCGAATGGCAGCATTCAGGGAGGCAGTGTTTACAATGCTGCAACAAGCGGAAACTCTATAGTTGTAAATAGATCAACCGACGGAGGACAAACTTTTTCTCCGCAGGCAACTGCATCCAGTTTTGTCCCCGGAGGAGTTAACTGTGCAAACAGGTATACTGTAAAGAACTGTATCAGGATGAACAGTTTTCCGAACATGGCAGCCGATAATAGTTACACTTCTACAAGAGGGAATGTATATGTTGTGTATTGTGTAAATCCGTTAACAGCAGATATCGCTGATATTAATCTTGTCAGATCGACAGATTACGGAGCAACATGGTCAGCTCCCGTCAGAGTAAATGATGATGCTACAACCACTGATCAGTGGTTCCCTGCAATTTCGGTTGACAGTAAAACGGGAAGAGTTTATATAAGCTGGTTTGATTCAAGGGAAGATCCTGCTAATAATCTGCTGACAAAAATTTATGCAACTGTTTCTACCAACGGTGGTCAGACTTTTACACCGAACAAACCTGTTTCAAATGCCTTGTTCAATCCGAATACAATGGCAGTAGGTCAGCCGGGCGGTGAAAATTATATCGGAGATTATCATGGTAATTCAGCGATAGGAAATACTTCTTATGTTGTATGGATGGACGGAAGAAATAATAATCTCGGAAGCTATACAGGTTATTATCCTGATTTTGCAATGACAACAAACACGTCGTCTGCTAATGCAGGAAATAATGACAGCACAAAAGTTGTAGTTAAAGTTCCTTCTGTAAACGGTCCGTTTACGCAGAGGGTAAAATTTTCAGCAGTTGTAGATACAGCTCCGACCACAGGAAGTATAAATTTTTCATTTCAGAATGGCAGAGATTCCATAAGCACCTATCCTGATTCAGTTACTTTGATAATCAGAACAACGGGAAGCATTCCAGCCGGAAGATACCCTGTAAGCATTACAGGTATAGGCACTGACGGACCCCCGGTTCATATAAGAAAAATAAATTTATATATTAATTCCGCATTACTCACGGTAGGAACGAATCGACCTAACATAGCAAATTTTACTGTAAACGGAGTCACTTATAATCAGCAGCAGCAGCTTGTTTTCCCGTTAGGCGCTAATGTTACTGTTCAGGCAATAAGCCCGAGAGTTCTCGGTCTTAATCAGTATGTATTTGTCAACTGGTCTAACGGAGGAGATACGACTCAGACAATTACGCTGAATTCAAATCTGAATCTATTGGCATATTATAAGGTTCAGTACAGACTTGTGCTGACGTCATCCGTAGGAAATTCATTCGGAGGGAATACATTCTATGACTCAGCTTCGTCCGCAACATTCGGTGTATTATCAAGAACTTTTGTCAGCGGCGGGACGACTTATTATTTCAGAGGATGGACAGGAAGCGGTACAGGATCATATACCAGTCCTGACAGTACGGGATTAGATTCGGTAATGACTCTCACAATGGGAAATCCATTTACAGAAACAGCACGATGGACAACTACCGTCGGAATTAATCAGACATCATCAGTTGTTCCAGATAAATTTAATTTGTACAATAATTATCCCAATCCATTTAACCCTGTTACTATAATCAAATTCGATGTTGCAAGGACTCAGCCTGTCAAGATTGTTGTGTTTGATTTGCTTGGAAAAGAAGTTTCAACCATAGTTAATCAGATGATGACACCGGGCAGCTATTCCATTGATTTCGACGGCAGCAGTTTATCGAGCGGTATGTATTTCTACAGGATTGATACTCAGGGGTATTCTCAAACGAGGCGTATGGTTCTTGTTAAGTGATGAGTTTGTAAAGTTTGTAAAGTTTGTAAAGTTTGTAAAGTTATAAAGTTGTTTTTGTAAAGCCTCCGGGAAAGTATTTCCGGAGGCTATCTTATTAATAGCAAGTTGCTTTATCTGCCAACCGCAGGAATGCCCAAACCTTACAAACTTTATAAACTTTAAGAACTTTAAGAACTTTAAGAACTTTAAGAAATTTAAGAAATTTAAGAAATTTAAAACACTTCATCAGCCGGTCAACAAAACCGTAAGATCATAAGTCAAAAATTATATTTATTGATTACTGAGTATTCAGCTCCCGTGCTTTTAAGTTCACTCTTCATCAGATAAAATTCACTTGCGGAAAACTTTAACCCGGACTTAACTTCATTAAACAGTCCGGTTAAGTTTATTTTATTCTCTCTTTTAATTCTTCCAAGCGTAATATGCGGATGAAATTTTTTATCATTAATAAATCCGGCCTTCTGCATTGAATCATTTATTCTTTCCGAAAGGTCTGAGACACGGTTATCTTCATTTAAAAGTTCGGCAATTAATACTCTCGGATATCTTAATTTCGGAAATGCATTAATCCCTTTAAAGGAGAATCCGATTTCTTTATAAGAGCTGAGCTTCAGGTTTGTAAGATTGAGGTCAATGTCTTTAACTTTATTTTCATTAACCTCACCTATGAAGAATAGTGTAATATGAAATTTATCTTTATCCGTCCAGCTGATTTTTTTTAAGAGAGTTTTATCTGCAGACAATATCTGTGATTTCACCTGATTCTGTATGCTGTGAATCTCTTTTTTGTCTAAATCATTAAGGTTAATGGAAATGAAAGTTCGCACTAAGTTTATAAAGTTTGTAAAGTTTATAAAGTTTGTAAAGTTTGTAAAGTTTGTAA
>CAYNTN010000075.1:0-22756 GCA_964399995.1 uncultured Ignavibacteriaceae bacterium | reverse complement strand
CAACATACGGGTATGTTGATTAGTGTTGCATTTTAACACAGTACCTTTGTGGTAAATTTAATGTTCTAATGAAAAATCTGGGTTAAAATACTTATTTGTGCAAAAAAATGAAACGTCTTATGGGTATCATAAACATACAGTTATTTGTTCAAAAATATCAGAAATTAAAGTTTCCATTCATATTTTAACTTGTACTTTTTGGGTATTATTTAAAGAACCATTCCTTGCAGTGAATTTAATTAATACTTACATTTGCAAAATTTTTTTTATGAATTTAAAAATCTGAAAATGAAAAAACTCTTAAAAATTTCAATACTGTTTTTTTTAATTTGTTTGATTCACCGAAATTCTAATTCACAACAAAACACGAATGGCTGGTACTGGGTAAACAGTCAGCCTCAGGCAAACGACATTAACTGGATAAAGATTATTGATAATTCCACCTACTATGCTGTTGGAGAAAACGGGACTTTCATGAAATCAACTGATGGAGGAGATTCATGGATAATAAATACGAAAGCAGGAATTCCCGATAACTCATTCAATTCAGGCGGTACACTACGTCTTAACACAGGCTGGTTTTTTGATGCAAATTCAGGTCTTGTAGCAGGGCAGTCCGTAAGCGGTGACGGAGGTTATGTCAGGAGAACTACAGACGGGGGAATGAATTTTACATCAATAAATCTTGGAATCTCTTCCGGATTTGCAAGAGTTTATGATATGTATTTTATTAACTCAACTACCGGTTACCTCTGCGGCAATAATACCGTGAAAGTATTTAAAACTACAGACGGGGGATTGACATGGAATCTTATGCCTAATCTTCCTGCCGCCTCTTATACATACAATTGTGTTTACGCTGTGGATGAAAACAATATATATCTCGGCACTTCCTCTGATGGAGTACAAAGACTCATTGTAAAAACTTCAAACGGCGGAGCAAACTGGATTGTTCAGTCACTCCCCGGTTCAACTATAGTAGACATTAAAGACATTGAATTTCAGAATTCAAATACCGGTTATGTATGTGGAAACAGCGTTGCAAACAATCCCAGTTATTTCGCTTACACAACAGACGGCGGAAATGTCTGGACTGAAGCGATATTCCCGAATAAAGAGCACGGCTTGTATGACATAGAAATTGCAGGATCGAATGTTTATACTCTTGGAGGAAATTTTAATCACTACTATACTACCACAAATCTTGGAGTAACGTGGGATTCGGTTTATTATGGTGATCCCAGTAATACCAACCAGCCTTTCGACTGGTTTGTTTATACTTTTGACATTTCCGGAAGTAATGTTATTGTTTCCGGAATGTACGGTAAAATCAACCTTAGTAATGATAACGGTGTTTCATGGAGAAATAAAAATTATTCAGTTGGAAACAACAATGCTACTTTTTCCGGAATATATGCACAGCCCGGTACAGGCAATGTTTGGGCTTGCGGCACTAACGGTTTAATTCTTTATTCTTCTAACAGCGGAGCTAACTGGGCTAAACAGCAAACATCAGCTGTTCAAAACTTCTATGATTTAAGAATGCTGAATTCTTTGACCGGATATGCAGTCGGAGGTAATCTTCTTAACTCAGTAGGCTTTTGTTATAAAACAACTAATAGCGGAAACAACTGGGTTTCTCTTCCAATCCCAACTCCTACAACACCTATTTACGGTCTGGATTTTGCTAACGCCAATACCGGATGGATATTCGGTGGTTTTCCCTTTGGCTATCCGGCAGTCATTTCAAAAACTACAAACGGAGGAGCTACATGGATTAACCAGTCAACTACACCTGCTTTTAATGGACCGATGGTTTCGGGAGATATGATAGATGCCAATACCGGATATTGCGTCGGCGGAGGAAATGTTTATAAAACTGTAAATGGCGGAACAAACTGGAACAAAATCACAACTCTTCCGGCAGGGATTGGCTGGAGTAAAGTAAAAACATTTACAAGCTCTGTATTATATCTAGGGGGCAGTAACAGAATTTACAAATCTTATGACGGTGGTAACACCTGGGATTCCGCATTTATTCCACAATCAAATTTTTTCAACATGGACTGGGTGGATTTAAATAACGGAACAGTCGTTGGAACTGCAGGCTATACTGCCAAAACAAGTGACGGCGGATTAACATGGACAGAACGAAATCCCGGAAGTTCAACTCTCACCGGTGTTTCCATGACTAATAAAGATACAGTCTATGCAGTCTGTGACAGAAATGTATGGGGAGCAATATTCAGGTTATATGATAACAGTTCAACTTTAACTACTCTTAATTTAAGAATAGGTATTGAAGGTTTCTGGAACGGAACTTCGCAGGTCTCTGATACAGTAAGGTGCAGGTTAAGAAATTCTGCTTCACCATTTTCAATAGCAGATGAAACTACAGCTGTTTTAAATACACAGGGTCTAAGTTTATTCAGTTTTGACGTTGCATCTTCGGGGTCTTACTATATGGAAATTACGCATAGGAATTCAATAGAAACCTGGAGCGGACTTCCGATGTCAATTATAAAAGGAGGCAGTCACAGCTATGATTTCACTTTATCAGCTTCACAAGCTTATGGAAACAATTTGGCATTAAGATCAGGTCGATACTGTAATTACAGCGGAGATGTGAATCAGGACGGTAGTGTTACATTAAACGACTTATTGGATACCTATAATTCATCATCAAATTTTCTAAATGGATACGTAGTGACAGACGTAAACGGAGATAATACAGTTGATTTGTCTGATCTGACAATAGTTTATAACAATTCAGCAAGTTTTGTTGCAAAGGTTACTCCATAGTTACGATTTTCTTTCTTAGTTTTTAACTAACAGCAGTGTTTTCGATAATAACTGCTGTTTTTTTTTAAAAATAATTGTTAATTAAAAACTTAAGTTGACCGCTTTTATAATTGAAATTTGTTTTTTGCCACAAATTCACACGAATGAACACGAAAATCATTTCTTTTAATTCGCGACAATTAGTGCAAATTCGTGGCGTATTCTAACTTTTTTAGAAAAACCGCTCAACTTAAGTTAAAAATTATCAAACTGTAAATAAAATATGGGTATTGAATTGTGTTTGGATTTGGTTCAAATTTTTAAATTTTTGTTCGTTTTATTCAATCAAAATGTGTAATGCTGGGTATTTTTTTTAAAACGTATCTTTGGATGATGTACACAATTTTATTAAATTGTGCAACCAAATTTTTAAACTAATTAATATTAAAAAGAAATGAAACAAAGCAAAAAGATTTACACCCTAATTTTTTTATTATGCATTTATTCACAAAGCATATTTTCACAGCAAAATTTAAATGGCTGGTTCTGGTCAAACGGGCAGCCGCAAACAAATGACTTAAAATGGGTCAAAGTAATTGATGCTGCGCATATCTATGCAGTAGGAAGCAGAGGTACATTCATGAAATCCATTGACGGAGGAGATGAATGGATAATTAATTCACAGGCAGGTCTTCCTGATAATTCATACGGTCAAAGCGGCGCCAGGGATCTAAATTCTGCATGGTTCTTTGATGCGAACACAGGTATCGTCGGCGGAGCTCAGAATTACAACGGTAACAATATTTCAATATTAAGAACTACCAACGGCGGAGATAATTTTACACAAATTAATGTAGGATCTCCGACCGGGACACCCTCTGTTACCAATTTCTATTTCATAAATTCTTCAACAGGTTACCTTTGCGGAAACTCCGTTACAAAATTATACAAAACAACAAATGCCGGTTTGAGCTGGTCACCGGTTCCGAATGTACCCAATATGAATTTTCTATGTGTTTATGCACATGATGAAAATAATATTATTTTAGGTGCCGATTCCGAAGGACTATACAGACGTATCACAAAAACAACAAACGGCGGTGCAACATGGACAACCATTACTTTACCCGGCACTGTACCTGTCTCTGTTCAAAGCATTGATTTTAAAGATGCAAATACCGGATTTTTAGGAGGTTTAAATGCATATTTTGCAACTACAACAGATGGCGGAAACAACTGGCTGCAGTATGCATTACCATCAACTCAAATGGGTCAGTTTAAAGTAAGAGTTGCAGGATCAGCTGTATACTCATTAGGTTCTTATACATCAATCTTTAAAACAACAAACTTAGGTACGAGCTGGGAAACAATAGACTTTTATGATCCTTCCAATGCAAATCAGATGAGTCCATTTGTTATGTATGCCATGGATGTAAATGGAAATGATATTGCAGTTGCAGGTCTTGACGGAAGATTAAATATAAGTAACGACGGTGGTGTGTCATGGAGAAATAAAAACAATTCTTTTGGTTCGAATTTTTATTACAGCATATATGCATTGTCAGGCAATGGAAAAGTATGGGCAGGAGGAGCATCTGCCAGCGTATTAAATTCTTCCAATGGAGGATCAAGCTGGTCTTTCCAGCGTTCAAATCCGGTTACTGATCCGATAAATGTAATCAGGGATTTTTCATTTGCTAATTCTAATACCGGATATTGTGTCGGAGGACATCAGGTTCATGGTACAACCGCTGCGTATAAAACAACTAACGGCGGAACAAACTGGATATCGATGACATTACCTACAGTTCATCAAAATATGTCTGTAGATTTTGTAAATCCAAACACAGGCTGGGTATGGGGTGGCATCTCCGGAGGAGCATTTAGCATAGCAAAGACAACTAACGGAGGGTCCACATGGGTTTCTCAGCCAAATAATATCAACTATAATTTAATAGTAATTGATGGTGACATGGCGGATGCAAATAACGGATATTGTGTAAGCGGAAATAAAATATTCAGAACAACAAACGGCGGTGCTATGTGGAACTTAATAACAACAACTCCGTTTCCGGGCGACTTAAGCCTTAACAAAATTGTAGTACTTTCAGCTACAAACATTATAACCGGCGGTACTTTTTCAGATGATGCAATGATTAATAAGGTCTATAAGAGTATTGACGCAGGTGTAACATGGACATCAGTAGATATTCCTACAAGTTCATTAACCAGTACATCTTCTATTTTTGCAATGGATTGGGTTGATCAGTACAATGGCATTATCGGCGGTTCTTCCGGTTATACAGCAAAGACCAGCAACGGAGGCTTGAACTGGACGGTGAGAAATACAGGAGGTTCAACAGTCGTCGGTGTTAAAATGACAAGCAAAGACACTGCATTTGCAGTAAGCGACAGAAACGGTCTCAATCAGATTTTTAGAATCTATGATAATATACCTCAGATAAGTGCTAACATAACAATGGGTATTCAGGGATTCTGGAACGGAACAATACAGGTTTCAGATACTGCAAAATGTTACTTAAGAAGTTCTGTTTCTCCGTATGCGGTTGTTGATTCTGCAAAAGGTGTATTAGGAACATCGGGATTTGCTACATTTATATTTAACAATGCTGCAACAGGTTCATATTATTTACAGGTAGGTCAAAGAAATTCCATAGAGACTTGGAGTGCAAATGCAGTTTCTTTTGTCAGAGGAGGAGTTACAGTAAATTACGATTTTACAACAGCAGCAGATAAAGCTTTCGGAAATAACATGATATTAACATCAGGAAGATTTTGTAATTACAGCGGAGATGTAAACCAGGACGGATCTGTGAACTTAACAGATTTATTGGAAACATATAATGCTTCTTCAAATTTTTCGTCCGGATATGTTTCTGCAGATGTAAACGGAAATAGTTTTGTGGATTTGTCTGACATAACTATTGTATATAATAATGCTACAAAATTTGTAGCTAAAGTTACTCCGTAAGAAGTAATTTAAATATTTTTAATTTTAATTTTTATACAAGAGTGTTTTTGGGTGGGATCATTTGCAATTCCCAAAGGAAAATTTTCATTCCTTTGGGAAATGATCTTTAATAAGAACTCTTTTTAAAAAGCATTCAGGAAACCTACCGGTCATATCTCTTTTTAAAGAACTCCATTTTTGAATAATTGCATTCAGGAAAACTACATTTCAACGGATTCAGAGGTTAATAATATTAAAAATAAATTGGGTATTCAATTTTGTTCAAATAAAATAAAATAAAAGATATTTAGTGCATTTTCCTGCAGGGATAATAATTAAGTGGGTATTTTCATTGAAATCCTTCTTTGGAAAAAGTTATGGATTTATTTAATTTGCGTTACAATAAACAAAGTATAAAATTAAAAACACACCCAATGAAAAATTTTATCTTTATTTTTATCTTCATTTTTTTTATCCAAAATTCCTACTCACAACAGAACACTAACGGCTGGTACTGGATAAACAGTCAGCCTCAGAGCAATAATCTGAACTGGGTAAAAATAATCGATGCAAATCATATTTATGCTGTCGGAGAAAACGGAACTTTCATGAAGTCTTCTGACGGAGGCGACAGCTGGAGAATAAATACACAGGCTGGAATCACTGAAGAACTTTTCGGCTCCGGTGGATCGAACCGTCTTTATTCTGCCTGGTTTTTCGATGCTAATACCGGAATTGTAGTCGGGCAGTCAAATTTCGATGACGGAGGTAAAATCAAAAGAACCACTGATGCCGGAGAAACATTTTCAACAATCGGACTTGGACTTCCATCCGGACTGGCAAGAACTACTGATATTTATTTTCTGAATTCAGCAACAGGATATATTTGCGGAAATAGTACTGTTGGTGTTCTTAAGACTACAAATTCAGGATTGAACTGGACACAAATTACAAATCTTCCGGATCCTACATTTAATTATCTGTGCGTATATATGAAAGATTTAAATAACATATTTCTCGGAGTTGAAACAGATGGATATCCGTTTTCCAGAAGAGTTGTCAGAACTATCAATGGAGGTACTACCTGGAAAATTGACACATTGCCGGGTACTACAATTGTGAATGTGAATGACATTTTGTTTAAAGATGCAAATACCGGTTTTCTTGCAGGGGAGTCAAATTACTTTGCATATACAGTTAACGGAGGAGCAAACTGGACGCAGGCCATTACACCAAACACGCCTGAAGGAATGAGTCAGCTCCAAATTGTAGGATCAAATGTAAATGTACTGGGTTCTTACAATTCATACTACCGCACAACAAATTTAGGAGTCACCTGGGATTCGGTTTATTTCAATGATCCGACGAATCCTTATCAGCCATACCCTTTTTATATGAATTCATTTGATATAAACGGTAATGATGCTATAGTAGTAGGATACAACGGTAAAATAAATATAAGTAATGATGCAGGTGCTTCATGGAGAAATAAGAATTATTCGGTAGGAAATAATATGTATACTTTTGCATCAATATATGCTCAACCCGGAACTGGAAAAGTCTGGGCAGGAGGTGATGCCGGGTTGATATTATATTCATCCAACAGGGGAACGAACTGGACTGTTCAGCAGACATCAGCAAGTCAGACATTCTTTGATATTAATATGAAAAATGCAAACACCGGATATGCAGCGGGAGGAAATTTATTTTCCAGTGTAGGTTTTTGTTATAAAACAACTAATAGCGGATCGAACTGGGTAGCGCTGCCAATTCCTTCTCCCGGAACTCCGGTCTACAATGTAGATTTTGTCAATGAAACTACCGGATGGATTTCAGGAGGATTTCCTTTCGGCTCTCCGCCTGTAGTTGCAAAAACAACAAACGGCGGTGCAACTTGGGTGAATCAATCCACTACTCCGGTAATAAATAATGTGATGAGTGATTTGGATATGTGGGATGCGAATACAGGTTATTGTTGCAGCGGAACAAATCTATGGAAAACAACAAATGGAGGAATTAACTGGAACATAATTACAGGACCTCCCACCGGAACATTGGCGAAAATCACAACACTGTCAAGCTCAATAGTTTATATAGCCGGCAATCAGAGTATAGGAAAATCAACTAATGGGGGAGTAAACTGGAATTTAGTAACTATTCCTTCTTCACAGGCAAACATATTTAATATGGATTGGGCTGATCAGGTTAATGGAACTGTAACAGGCACGTCAGGATACACTGCAAAGACTAAAGACGGCGGGTTAACATGGACAGAAAGGAATCCCGGCAGTTCAACAATTACCGGTGTATCTATGGTAGGAAAGGATACTGTTTATGCATCCTGCGACAGAAACGTCAGCGGTGCAATTTTCAGACTCATTGATAATTCTACTGCAATTACTTTCAATATTAAAGTTGGCATAGAAGGATTTTGGAATGGAAGTGTTCAGGTATCAGATACCGTGAAATGCCACTTAAGAAGTGCAGTTTCTCCTTATGCAGAAGTTGGAGTTGTAGCTGCAGTCACTAACAATCAGGGAAATGCAACTTTTATATTCCCGGTACTGACTTCGGGTTCATATTATCTGGAGATGACGCAGCGTAATTCCATCGAAACATGGAGTGCAGCTCCTCTGAATGTCACACAGGGAGGCACATTCAATTATGATTTTACCACCTCAGCTTCGCAGGCTTTTGGCAGCAACATGATCTTAAAGCTTGGAAGATATTGTGATTACAGCGGAGATGTCAACCAGAGCGGAGATGTTAATCTTACTGACCTGCTTGAAACTTATAATTCAAACTTTAATTTTACCACAGGATATGTTGCACCGGATGTAAATGGTGACAACATAGTAGACCTATCAGACATAACAATCGTTTATAATAACGCCATCGATTTTATTGCAAAAGTAACTCCATAGATTGTTTTTGGGTGGGGTCATTTGTTTTACCCAAAGGAATATTAAACATTCCTTTGGGGAATGACCTTTTTAATTGAAAGTTAAAAGTTGAAAGTTAAAAGTTAAAAGTTTAAAGGTAGTTGTACTTCATTCTCATTCTCATTGTATCTCATAACAATGAGTCTGCATAACTATAAACCAACACATTAGTCATCCCTCTCTCCTTATAATAAATCGTAATACATCTAAAGTAAAATTAATAAATAGGGCAACTCATACCGTCCAAAAATATGGGGTTTAGAATTTTTAGATATATAAATAAAAAAAGCTGAAAGAATTTCTTCTTTCAGCTTTTTTTGATAATTAACTAATTTTTACTTTAATACTGTCATCTTTTTGGTCTGAACAAAGTTGCCTGCTGTAATATTATAGAAATAAGTACCGCTTGACAAATTTGCTGCATTTATCTGAGCAGTATGATATCCTGCAGTCTTTGATTCGTTGATAACATTTAATACTTCTTTACCGGAAATGTCATACAAAGTAATGCTGACATTTGCATCAAACGGAAGTTCATAATCTATCTTTGTAGTTGGATTGAACGGATTAGGATAGTTTTGAGAAATACTGAAAGCTGATGGAATTCCAACATTGACTTCATTTGACAGATTGAAATATTCAAAATTACCGTTGAAATCTATTTGTTTTAATCTGTAGTTATAGACTCCGGTTGAAACTTTATCAGTGTAAGAATAATTCTTTACAACTGTTGAATTTCCGTTTCCTGTAACATTAGATACTTTAGTCCAGGTATTTGAAGTTGACAGCTTTCTTTCAATATCAAAACCGGCATTATTTGTTTCGGTTGCAGTTGACCAGTTCAAAGTAACAGAACCTTTTAAAACATTGGCTGTGAAGCTTGATAATTCAACCGGTAATGTTCCTTCTTCCAGTTGTCCTCTTATTTCCCCTCCCGGGAATGTACTGTTATGAATATTTACATACCACAGACCACCGATAAGTTGAGTTTCCTGTACTGCGGTAAGAATATACGTATTTGCATAACCACCTGAAACACCGGCTGGGAAACCTGCAAATCCGATCTGAACTCCGGCATTGACCCCTGCAGGAGCCGGACCATGGAAGTGAGCTGCTGTAGCACCGGTTGTCAAACCATTATAAGAAAGATTGAAATCAAGTGTGTTTGTTACATCATCATATGTACCATCCAAAGCTCCTACTGCGGTGGAAGCGTTAGGTGGTACTTCAAAGGATCCTCTCATATTGATATGAATTGTGTAAACTGTTGCAAATGAATCTTTCTGTATAAATAAACAAACGGACAGAAATAAAATACTGGTAATAATAATTTTGTTTAAATTTTTCATAGCAGTTTTTTTTAGGGTTATAAAATAAATTAGTTAATTAATAATATTATATACAAAAATAAATAATATTCTAAAAAAATCCTAACAAAATTCGGATAATAATATATTTCTACTTTTGTATACGATTCTTATGGCAAAATATTAAATAATTTTATTACTTGCAAATGTTATATATTTGCACAAAAGCAGTTTAAAACAATTGATGGTAGATGGAATCCTGTGCAGCAAAACTTTTGTTAAGACGAATAAGATACTTGTTATTAAAAAAATCAGTTTTGACAGATAATACCTTACACTAAATTTCATCTCTAAGCTATAAGTTTATTGTTTTAATGGTCAATTGGGTTCTTGAATTTTTTTTTGCAAAATCTTTTTTTTCTTTTTTTTTAAAATAAAAAGACATATCTTTACAGCCTTAATCCCAAAAATTTTGTAAATAAGTACGGTTATTTCACCAAACATTTTTATTGTTTGACACACATTATTATGTGCAAATAAAGAATTATTATTCTGTTAAATATTTGTAAATATTTGAAGTTGAGAATATTCTAATTTATACATAAATAACTTAGAACATAAACATAAAAATATTTTCTAAACTTAAACTAAGAATAAATGAAACAATTTCTTTTGTTTTTTGCTTTTGTTTTTATTTTTGTCATTTCAGTATTTAACAAAATTACAGTTACAGACAACTATACAAACAGAAGCGATCTTGCCACTACCCCAATTCAAAACTATTGTTTCCCCAATTCCCCAATTTCAAACAATGAAAATACTCATGAAAGTGAAAGTTCAGGAGGCATGAATGTCTCGCTGAAAGGAATGGCTGTAAGTACAATCAGAAATGAGGAGTACAACATTTCATATAGCGAAGATTTAAAGTCTTATCAGTCGCCTAACCGTGCCAATAACATTCGCTTCATATATCATAATGACGGCTTTACTGCGAAGACGAGGGATAATAAAATTCCATTATTCGATATCGCAGACAAAAGACTCAGACCTGAGGAAAAAAAGTTTAAGGAAATACCTGAATGGGAATTAAAGTTGAGAGTTAACGGGTACTCAAAAGATATTGATCATGAAAATTTATTTTCAGGCGGAATAATGAAAGTGGATAAAAACAGATCCTATGTTGAAGATGGGAATCTCCGGTTAGAATATACAAATGACGAACGCGGTATGCGTCAGGATTTTATAGTAATGAAAAAACCTTCAGGCAATGACAGGCTGAGAATCAATCTGGAGGCAACTACAAATTTAAATATTTCTATTGATAAAGAGTCAGTAACATTTACTGATAATTCAGGAAATGAAATGATGAAATATTCATCCTTAAAGGTATGGGATGCAAATGGAAAGGAACTTCGGGCTGGTTTCGAAAAGATCAATGAAATTACGGATACAAAATTATTTGCAATTACTGTGAATGAAGATAATGCCGTTTATCCTATAACTGTTGATCCAATATCGACATCTCCAAACTGGATTGCGGAAATCAATCAGCCTGATGCAGGATTTGGGTTTTCTGTTTCATATGCAGGTGATGTTAATAATGACGGTTATGATGACGTAATCGTCGGTGCACCTTATTATGATAATGGTCAGACAAATGAAGGAAGAGCATTTGTATATTTAGGATCAAACATCGGTCTTTTGCCGGTAGCAATCTGGACCACGGAAAGTAATCAAGATTATGCTCAGCTTGGATGGTCCGTTTCAGCTGCAGGTGATGTTAATAATGACGGATATGACGATGTAATAGTGGGAGCCGATTCCTACAGCAATGATCAAGCTTATGAAGGAAGAGCATATGTTCATTTCGGATCAGCAATAGGATTGTCAGCTGTACCAAATAAAATTCTTGAAAGCAATCAGGCAAATGCTAAGTTTGGATATTCGGTGTCCTGCGCGGGGGATATTAATAATGATGGATATTCTGATATAATAGTTGGCGCGCCGCTGTTTGATAACGGACAAACAGATGAAGGTAGAATTTTTATTTATTACGGGTCAGCTACAGGTCCTTCTCTTACTGCAAATACAACCTCGGAAAGTAATCAGGCGAATGCATTCTTTGGAAATGCAGTTTCTCGTGCCGGTGATGTCAATGGTGACGGATTTGATGATCTGATAATTGGAGCAAATGTTTTTGATAATCCGCAACGCGATCAGGGCTGCGGGTTTATATATTACGGATCTCCAACAGGAATCCCGACAACTGCAAACTGGAAAAACAGCAGCATAAATGAATGGTTTTCATATCTCGGAGTTTCAATTTGTGCAGCCGGTGACGTAAACGGTGACGGATATGATGACATAATTGCCGGTGCAACCGGATTTGACAGTCCTGCCTATCAGGATGAAGGAAAAGTATTTGTATATTACGGTTCAGCTTTAGGACCTACTCTTAATGCTGACTGGACAGCAGAAAATAGTCAGGCATTTTCACGTTTTGGTAATTCCGTCTCAACTGCAGGAGATGTTAATAATGACGGATACGATGATATTATTGTCGGATCATATCTCTATGAAAATGGTCAGGAAGATGAAGGAAAAGCTTACATTTATTTCGGCTCATCCGTGGGGCTTACATCGCCTGCATTCTGGTCAACGGAAATTAATCAGGCAGGTGCCTGCTTTGGAAATAGCGTTTCATCGGCGGGAGATGTGAACGGCGATGGTTATTCAGACGTTATTGTAGGTGCTTATTTGTATGATAATGGTCAGGCAAATGAAGGCAGAGCATACGTGTATTACGGAGCATCCGGAGGACCAAAAGTTCTGGACCTTAATGTAGTCATCGAAGGACTTTATAACAACGTTACAAATACATCACTCACAGATTCAATCTCTGTTAATTTAAGAAGTTCAGTTCCTCCCTATGCAATTGCAGATGTTTCTAAAACAAAAATTAATACATCGGGAAAGGGAATATATTCATTCAACAGTGCGTCAAACGGTGTTGGTTATTTTATCGAAGTAAGGCACAAAAATTCCATTACGACCTGGAGTGCAGTTCCTCAATTCTTTACAAACAATTTTAAAACCTATGACTTTAGGACAGCATCCTCAAAGGCTTTTGGTAACAATATGATCAGGGTTGATGATTCTCCAGTTACTTATGCTATTTACAGCGGTGATGTAAACCTTGATGAGCATGTTGAGCTGGAGGATATGCTGATCGTATATAATGATGCAAACAATTTTATAACGGGAAATTCTGTCACTGATCTTAACGGCGATCTTGTAGTTGATCTTAATGATCTCATATTTACCTCCAATAATTCGTCTAACTTTGTTCATGTGGCACATCCTTGATTTAAATGTATTTATATAGACTCGTTCATCCCTTATCTGAAAATAATCAAGTGGCCTCTTTCTCAGAGGCCATTTCTTTTAAAAAGCCTACTCTTTCCAAAGCCCCAGCTTTGGAAAGTTGATTTTCGTAACGAATTCCTTACCAAGCTGGGGAGTCTGTGTGAAAGCTCAACTTTGGTTTATAAACTCATATTTTAAATTGCATTTTTAAATCCAAAATTCACAGGCTAATAGCCTGTGCTACTATAAAACTACGTTTTCACACAGTCTCTGGGGCTTGGTAAGGAGCAGTTAGTAGTTTTTGGACTGTCCCTTCTTTTTCTCATTTCCTATATCCTGCAAAGAGAAATTAAGAATCATCTCTATTTCTTCAATAAGGGTAATCACTTATTCATTTCGGGTATTTTGCTCTATTATGTTTAGATTCAAGTATTTGTAATTTTATTACAGAGATAGTTAAAATAATTATCGTTAATAAATTTATTTGAACTAACATGAAAAAGCAAAATAAAATATCCGTAGCGATAAAGTTAAAGGAAATTCATTATAGAGTAATCATGAATTTTTTGAAGACTTTAAAAATAGAAACAAATGTTTTTGAGAATAAGTCGATTGGCAAGCGCATATTTAAAACGAGCTGATTTCGTAAGAGTATGCTGTTCAATGGGCATTTTTCTATTGAGTTTATAATAAATAACAATCAGCTGTCATTACATATGTTTGTTTATCTTAATTGAAAATTACAAAACGCCTGATAACTTTCTCAAGGCTTATTTCTATATAGTTAAAATTATATTCAAACAATTACAATAAAATCCAATAAAATTGAATTCAAAAAGCCCTTTAATGAGTATTTTATTTTTGTGATATTATTAGAGATAATATTTGAGTAAATTATTAAGAAGCGAAAGGACTTTATGAATACTGCTGAAAAGATTAAGTATGTTTATTTCCTGATGAATATTGGAAAACTCGGAAATACAAGGATAAGAAATATTCTGTACAAACATTCAGACCCTTATGATTTTTTTAATTGCAGCCAAAGCGAGCTGAGGAAGATCGACGGAATTGATTACAGTATTTCCATGGAAATTCTCGGAATGAGGAATAAAAGAAAAATTATCGAGGAGGAAGCCGGTGACTTAATTAATGAATCCGAAAGGAAAAACATAAATATTGTCACTATACTTGATGACAATTATCCCGATAATCTGAAAAAAGTATTCGATGCACCGGTAATGTTGTTCTATAAAGGTAAACTGAATAATAAAGACAAATATTCTTTAAGTATAGTCGGCACAAGAAATCCCACTGAATACGGAAAATATACATGTGAAAAATTTACGGAAAAGCTTTGTGAACTGGGGATACCTTTAATCAGTGGATTTGCACGGGGAATAGATTCGATTGTTCATAAAGTTTGCTTAAAGAAACGCAACCTTACATACGCGGTTTTCGGATGCGGGGTCGATGTAGTTTACCCATCAGAAAATAGAAAACTATATTCTGAATTGATTGAAAGAGGAGCAGTTGTATCAGAATTTCCCGTCGGTTCAAAACCTGAAAAAGTGAATTTTCCTAAACGTAACAGAATTATAAGCGGAATCAGTTTAGGGAGCCTGATCATAGAAAGCGGAATTAAAGGAGGTTCTTTGCTTACAGCTGAATTTGCTATAGATCAGGGTAAGGAAGTCTTTGCAGTTCCGGGTTATATTAATTCAAAGCAGTCAGAGGGAACGAATGAAATTATTAAAAGAGGTGAGGCAAAGTTAGTTACTGATATTGAAGATATAATAAGCGAACTGGAAATTAAGTTAAGACCTGTCCTGAAAACTGATAAGTCTTCGAAGGAAGAAAAGTTAGCAGGCGATTTAAACGAATCGGAGAAGAAAATATTTATTTCGCTTGATTATGAACCGGTTAACATTGATACAATCAATGAGAATACCGGATTATCAATTTCAGAGTGTCTGGTCAGTCTATTGTCTCTTGAATTCAAAGGTCTTGTCAGACAGATTCCCGGAAAAAATTTTATGAAAGCCTAAAAGTTGGATAAGTATATAATTGACGACAGAATTTTCAGCGTCAAATTTTCTTGTGACCTCGGAAAATGTAAAGGAGCGTGCTGTACTTTAAAAGGTGCCGGCGGAGCTCCGGTGCTGGATGATGAAATTAGTCTGATAAGGAGTAATCTAAAATTCGCTAAGAGGTATTTAAGCGAAGTGAATATTAACTGCATTGAATCTGACGGATTTTTTGAAGGCAGTCCGGGGGACTATTCAATCAGAAGTGTGAATGATAAAGAATGTGTTTTTTCCTTCTATGAAGATGATATTGCTAAATGTTCATTCCAAAAAGCTTACAACAATAATGAAACAGATTTCAGAAAACCGATTTCATGCCATCTGTTTCCGGTAAGAATTTCCGGAGTGAAAAGAAACATTATCCGGTATGAGGAATTGAGCGAATGTGAAGATGCTTTGATAAAAGGTGCTGAAGAAAATATTTCTGTTTTTGAATTTGTCAGAGAATCATTAATAAGAGAATATGGAAATGAATTTTATGAAGACCTTAAGATGAGATATTTAAAGTAAAATTTGGGATTTGGAATATCGGATTTGGGATTTTAACGATTTTAGATTTTGGATTTTAAATTTGCTTACTTTACAAACTTTACAAACTTTACAAACTTTATAAACTTTACAAACTTTACAAACTTTACAAACTTTACAAACTTTACAAACTTTACAAACTTTGCTTAAACAGACTACAAGCCAGAATTTATCACAAAAAATACTTCCCAAGATTATAATGCAGCAAAATATTCTGGCTTTACCTGCGCTTGCACTTGATAATATAATAAAGAGGGAACTGGAACTGAATCCTATGCTTGAAGAAGAAAATGAATTTGAGCAGGAAGAAAATGAAAGTTTAAATGATACAGCCGAGGCTGAAAAAGGTGACGAAGTAACGTCGGTAAGTGAAGATGACATCAATTACGAATCCGAGAAAGAGAATAATAAGGATGATGAATTTAGCTGGGATGAGTATTTTGATAATGAGGATAATGAAATCAGGCTTTACGATGATAATAGAAAGCCTGAGTATGAAACTGCGGTTGTAAGTGAAGACAATGAGTCATTAAAAGACAGTCTTTTTTTACAGCTGCACCTTTCGGGAATAAATGAAAAACTTGTTTTTATTGGTGAAGAGATAATCTGGTCACTGAACGGTGAGGGATACTTTACAGAAGATGAAAATGATATTTTAAAAGACTTGAGGATAAAAAGCCAAGGAACGGTTTTTGAAAATACAGATTTTAATACCGACGATATAAATGAAACGTTGAATTACATACAGAAAAAATTTGATCCTCCGGGCATCGCTGCAAGAAATTTAAAAGAATGTCTTATTATTCAGATTGAGAGATCAGATAAAAGCGAAGAACTTAAAAAACTTTCGGAAGATGTTCTCAAGTATCATTTCGAAGAACTAAGGTTAAAGAAGTATGAAAAAATCAGCAAAGATCTAAATATAGATCTGACCAAAGTAAAGGAAGTTTTCGATTTTATTCATAAACTAAACCCTAAACCGGGATATGCTGAGGAATCAACTGCCAGTGAATACATTATTCCAGATCTTACTTTGAAAAAGACTGATGGTAGCTTTGAAATTACATTGAATGAAAGATATTCTCCTTCACTTAGGATCAGTAAAACTTACAGGGAGCTTTATCTCAATAAGAAAAATAATTTAGATAAGAATACTAAGGAATATATTGTTAATAATTTTAATAAGGCAAAGTGGTTTATCGATGCGATAAATTCAAGACGGGAAACTCTTTTGAAAATTATGGAAGCAATTATAACAAAGCAAAAGTATTTTTTCGAAAATAATGAAACGGGTTTAAAACCAATGTATGAAAAAGACATAGCAGATGATATAAACATGGACAGCTCAACAATAAGCCGTGCCGTCAGAGGTAAATATATTCAGACCGATTCCGGGATTTATGAATTGAGATCTTTTTTTACCACTCCTCTGGCAACAAGCGAGGGTGAAGAAGTTTCCAATGTAGAAGCTAAGATTAAGCTGAAAGAACTGATTGAGAATGAAGACAAAAGCAAACCGCTTTCGGATGAGGAGCTTTCTTCTGAAATGAATAAGCTGGGATTTAAGATTGCAAGAAGGACAGTTGCAAAATACAGGGAAGCGATTAACCTTCCGATTGCTAAGTTGAGAAGGGAGATAATGAATAATGAATAATGAATAATAATAAAGTGCTGTGAGACTAATTTTTAAAATTTAATAGCTAAATGGAAGTGAATTTGATTAAAGAAAACAAGATACATTCCACAACGGTAATAGGACTTATTAAGAACGGGGAAGCGGTAATCGGAAGTGACGGACAGGTAACAATGGGAAATACTGTAATGAAACACACAACACGGAAAGTCCGGAAAATATTTAATGATCAGGTTCTGGTTGGATTTGCCGGAGCAACTTCCGACGCATTCACTTTGTTTGAGAAATTTGAAAGTAAGCTTGAACAGTATAAAGGTAATTTGTCAAGAGCTGCCGTTGAGCTTGCAAAGGAATGGAGAACAGATAAATATTTACGGCGTCTTGAGGCTTTGCTTGCTGTAGTAGATAAGGAAAAATCACTTATAATTTCCGGAACAGGCGATGTAATAGAACCGGATGACGGTATAGCAGCGATTGGATCGGGAGGTCCATATGCCCTGGCAGCTGCAAGAATGCTTATGAAATATTCAAAACTAAATGCAAAGGAAATAGTTACGGAATCACTGAATCAGGCGGCAGATATTTGTATTTATACAAATCATAATATTTCAATAGAAGAATTAAAAAAATAAATTAAATTAAATTAAATTAAATAAAATTAAACAGATTTGATAAAAGAAGAAAAAGTAACGAAAGCTTTGAATGGAAAAGCTAAAATCAAAAAGAATACAATTCAAAATTCAGAATCTGTGATAAAGCAGTTAACCCCGTCTCAGATAGTTGAAGAACTTGATAAATATATTATTGGTCAGAAAAATGCCAAGAAGTCTGTTGCTATAGCATTAAGAAACCGCTGGAGGCGGCAACAGGTAAGTGATACGATGAAAGATGAAATAATGCCGAATAATATTATCATGATAGGACCTACCGGAGTCGGCAAGACTGAAATTGCAAGGAGAATTTCCAAGCTTGCAAATGCGCCTTTTATAAAAGTTGAAGCTTCAAAATTTACCGAAGTCGGATATGTGGGCAGAGATGTGGAATCAATGATCAGGGAACTTTCGGATCTTTCAGTTAACATTGTTAAGACAGAAAAAATGAAAGAGGTTCAGCAGAAAGCTGCCGAGAATACTGAAGAAAGAATACTTGATATACTGATTCCTCCTGTCAAAAAAACCAATAACGGGTCTTCAGATAAAACTATCGAGAGTTCGGGTGAGTCTACGCAGGAAGAAATAAATTCAAATACTCGGGAAAAGTTAAGAACTCAGCTTAAGGATGGAAACCTTGACAAGAGGATGATTGAACTTGATCTGTCTTCGGAAAATTACCCGATGCTTCAGGTTCTGGGACCCATTGGTCTCGAAGAGATGGGAATCAATATAAATGATCTGTTCGGTAATATGATGCCGAAAAAATCCAAAAAGCGTAAGTTGACGATTGCAGAAGCAAGGAAAGTATTGACACAGGATGAGGCTAACAAACTAATTGACATGGATGCTGTGATAAAAGAGGCGATTGAAAAAGTTCAGAATTCCGGGATTGTTTTTATTGATGAGATAGATAAAGTTGCAGGAAGTCAGTCGAAATCATCTCAGGGACCGGATGTTTCGAGAGAAGGTGTTCAGAGAGATCTGTTACCTATTGTTGAAGGGTCTACTGTTATTACAAAATACGGACCTGTCAAGACTGACCATGTTCTTTTTATTGCTTCCGGCGCATTTCATATTTCAAAGCCGAGTGATCTTATTCCCGAATTACAGGGAAGATTTCCGATAAGAGTAGAACTGAATAGTCTTGGTGAAGAAGAATTCTACAAGATTCTTACCCAGCCTCAGAATGCACTGATAAAGCAATATAAAGCTTTGCTGAAAACCGAAGACATTGATTTGAATTTCACCGATGAAGCCATTAAAGAAATTGCAAAGATAGCTGCGGAAGTAAACGAACAGGTTGAGAATATAGGCGCAAGGAGGCTTCATACCATTATGACAACCGTTCTTGAGGAAATACTGTTTGACGTTCCCGATAAAAATAAAAAGAATAAATTAGAAATAGATAAGAATTTTGTTAATGAAAAACTAAATTCAATTGTGAAGAACCGGGATTTAAGCAGGTACATTCTATGATTAGACTAATGGGAAAATCATTTTTGCTCATGCTTTTATCCGTACTTTTTATCCAGATCTGTAATCCTGAAGATTCTTTTTCTCAGATCAAACAAAGGTCACAAAGTACAAATGTTTATACCGGGATAGGTTATAAATTTGTATTTCTTACAGATCCTGATGCCAATGATACTTACCCTTTTTTTCAGCTGTCAAACGGAGATTTTCTGAAAGAGATTGACGGTTTTCTCGGGGTTACTTTAAATGAAACTTACGGGATTGAATTCTCGCCTGCGTATCTGTTTACAAATACTTATGGCGGAGGAGACGGTTTTTATTATGACAACGGAGTGAACAACAGGTTCTATGTGCCTGTACAGACAAGGCTGACTTCTGTTCCTTTAAATGTAAGATTTAAATTTTATCCTTTTGCAAAAAATTATTCTTCCACTTTTAATAAAGTTTATTTCGGAATTGGCGGAGGGATGATGTATGTGAGTGAAGAAATTACAAGCGATTTTTATGCGGATGAAAGTGAATCTTTGTTTCTCGGTACAAGAACTGCGGATGATTCATTCTGGACACATGATTTTGAATTTCTTATTGGAGTAGGCAGCTATTCAAAGATCGGTTTCGGATTTGAACTTAGCTACAGACTGGTGCCTTTAGATAATGCTGCAGAAAGTAATCCTCTTATTTCATACATTGCATCAAACTTCAACAGCATAAATCTGGCTGCGAATATTATATTCAGTTTCTGAAATTAATTTTTCAGAAGTTCTCTCACGATAACCATCTTCTGAATTTCACTTGTCCCTTCGTAAATCTGAGTTATTTTGCTGTCCCTTAAAAATCTTTCTACGAGATATTCCCTCACATACCCGTAACCGCCGTGAATCTGAATTGCTTCCAATGCACAGTTAACTGCAGTCTGGCTTGCCAATAGTTTTCCCATTGAAGCTTCTTTAATATAGCTCTTTTCTTCATCCTTATTCAGGGCAGCCTTATAAATCAGCAGTCTGGCTGCTTCAATATTTGTAGCCATATCGGCGAGTTTAAACTGAATTGCCTGTAAATCTGAAATTGGTTTATCAAACGCCTTTCTCTGTTTTGAATATTTAACCGCTGCTTCAAAAGATGCCTGCGCAATTCCCAGCGCCTGAGCTGCAACCCCGATCCTTCCGCCGTTTAAAGTACTCATTGCAATTTTAAATCCAATTCCTTCCTCTCCGAGTAAATTTTCTTTCGGAACTTTCACATTATTCAAGCCGAGAGTACATGTATCTGAACTCCTGATACCGAGCTTGTCCTCTTTCTTTCCAACCTCAACACCTTCTGAATTTTTCTCAAAAATAAATGTCGAAATACCTTTATATCCCTTTGATTTATCTGTCATAGCCTGAAGAAAATAAATATCCGCCTGCGTACCGTTTGTTATCCAGTTTTTCATTCCGTTAAGAACATAGTGATCACCATTTTTTACTGCCTCCGTTTTCTGCTGAGTGGCATCACTGCCTGCTTCAGGCTCTGACAAACAAAAAGCTCCGAGCATTTTTCCTGATGCGAGCGGTTTTAAATATTTCTCTTTCAAATAATCGGTTCCCCACTTTTCCAGTCCGTAACAAACGAGAGAATTATTCACTGACATTATCACACCCACGGAAGCATCTACTTTTGAAATTTCTTCTATGGCAAGAACATAAGATAATGTATCCAGTCCGGCGCCACCCCAATCAGGAGAAACCATCATCCCCATAAAACCAAGCTCTCCGAGTTTTTGTACAATCTCAGCAGGAAACTCACCTGTTAAATCTCTTTCGACTGCGGATGGTTTAATTTCAGTTTCTGCAAAATCTCTCGCTGCATCTCTTATTGCAATTTGATCTTCATTTAAATCAAAATTCATAATATGTTTTTTTATTTAAAATTATTTTTTTGAGTAATCGTAAAAACCTCTTCCGCTTTTTCTTCCAAGGTAACCGGCTGCTACCATTTTCTTCAGCAGAGGACACGGTCTGTATTTCGAGTCACCGAGTCCGTCATACAAAACTTCCATTATCGACAGGCAGACATCCAACCCTATGAAATCAGCAAGTGTAAGCGGTCCCATCGGATGATTCATTCCGAGTTTCATGACTGTATCAATCGACTCAGGTGTGGCTACTCCTTCCATTACACAATACATGGCTTCATTAAGCATTGGCAGAAGTATCCTGTTAGATACAAATCCCGGATAATCCTGAACTTCAACAGGTACTTTCTCAATTTTTTCTGTCAAGCTTTTAATAATGTCGTATGTTTCCTGAGATGTTGCAAGTCCCCGGATTATTTCCACGAGTTTCATCAGAGGAACTGGATTCATAAAATGCATTCCTATTACCTTGTCGGCTCTCTTTGTAAACGCAGCTATTTCTGTAATTGAAATAGAAGAGGTATTACTGGCAAGTATGGTATCGCTTTTACAATTCTTATCCAGCTCTTCGAAAATGCTTTTTTTAATGCTCAGGTTTTCTGTTGCAGCTTCGATTACAAGATCACAATCTTTAGCATCTGAAACCGCTACTGATGTTTTAATATTTGATAAAGCTGTCTTTTTTTGATCTTCCGTCAAAAGCTCCTTCTTTACCTGGCGATCAAGGTTTTTAGTAATTGTATCAATTCCTTTATCAATGAATTCTTGTTTTATGTCAATAAGCAAAACCTGATATCCGAATTGTGCAAGTGTATGTGCAATGCCGTTTCCCATTGTTCCGGATCCGATCACAGCTACTTTTTTTATCTCCATGTTTGTATTAAGTTTGTAAAGTTTGTAAAGTTTGTAAAGTTTATAAAGTTTGTAAAGTTTGTTAAGTTTGTTAGTTTATAAAGTTTATAAAGTTTGTAAAGTTTGTAAAGTTTATAAAGTTTGTAAAGTTAATGAATTTATAAATTTCATACGTTCAATAAAAATTACCTCATACCTCATAGCTCATACCTCATACCTCATAGCTCATAGCTCATACCTCATACCTCATACCTCATACCTCATACCTCATA
>CAYNTN010000074.1:0-23041 GCA_964399995.1 uncultured Ignavibacteriaceae bacterium | reverse complement strand
AAAAATTAATATTTTTTTGACCATTTTTTTTCCCTCTTATATTTATTTTTTAATACCGGACAAATACTTTAGTACTTGTCCGGTTAAAATATTAATTAAAAACTTAACTTCGCTCCGAACCTGATTTGTTGAGGAGGTCCGAAATTATTCACGTTCTTGGATCTCAGATTATATAAATATTCGAATTCTTCAGATGTTGTACCAGCTGCCGGATCTTCATACGAAGCGGCAACTTGCTGACCCTGCGGAGTATTTAAATATCCTGTTGAACTTGGACTTCCGCTGCTTGCCCAAACACTGTTTATTAATTCTGAGTTTAACAAATTAATGAAACTTACATACACGTTTAAATCAAGTGTTTTGAATGAGAAAGTCTTGTCAACTCTCATATCAACTCTGTTTGTCCATGGTGTATATGCACCGTTGATTGTGGATTGTAACGGAGCACCGGCACCTGTAGCAGCAAAAGGATCTTGAGCAGGATCTTTCAGTGAAAATGGTCGCCCGCTGTTATATGTATAAGTCAGGTTTACACCAAACTGTGATAATACATCACCCCAAAAACCTTTAGGTACGTCAGTTGTTCCGAATCTGTAATCCAGATTCATATAACCGGTATGTCTTTGGTCATAATCAAGTGGTGAAGTAAGTTTTGGTTGTCTTGTTCCCAACCAGGCAGCAGTCCCTGCAGCATCCGGATCTGAACCTGTTCCTGAAGCATATGCCAAAGCATAAGCCAGACTTAAAGCCAATCTGTTGGTTCTTCTTAAATCAATAGAGACATCAACACCTCTTAATGTACCATAATCTTTATTTTCATATACCTGAAGCTGATTTGGAAGCTGCGGATACTTTTGAATACCTATTAAATCATAAGTATCCTTATAATAAGCTGTTACGTCAACTGATAGCCTGTCGCCAACCTGCTGCTTTACTCCGATTTCGTAAGCGGTTGTTCTTTCAGGCTGCAGATTTGGATTTCCGAATGTTCCGTTGAATCCGGCATTGTTTACCCAGTATGTTAAATTAGCTCTTCCGATATACAGATTTTCTAATGTTGGAAGCTGAATAAATTGTCCGTACTGTGCATGGAAAATCGTGTTGTTTGTAACCGGGAATGAGAATCCGATTCTTGGACTTACAGCTGATGTAGGTTCAACTTGATCCGAAAAATCAGGAGCATCTAACTTAGTCGGATCCCCATATTTCACAATGTTTGTTATATCTTTTATTCCCCATGAATTGGCATCAAGATAATCCCATCTTAGTCCGACATTCAAAGTAAAGTCTTTAAATTCAACTTTATCCTGAAAATATACAGCAGCGATTATCGGATTTTTTGCTCCATTAACACCGCCGTCTATTTCCTGAGTGTCATCAAAATTATAACCATAATAGTTTGCCAATAAAATGTTATTGTAAACATTCTGGAGAGAATCCTGATTCTGTATGTTCTGATAATTTATCGCTCTTAAAGGACTGTTCTGATAATATCTTATGGTATGATATCTGTAGCTGCCACCGAATTTTAATTCGTTTTGTTTAAGCTGCGCGGTCATATTTAAACTTCCTTCAGTATACTGTGTATTGCTGTGAGTATACTGATTGAAGATTCTGCCGTAAAGAGCAAACTGATTATAAACATCAAAACCTATGTTCACACCATTATTTCTTGAACCGTACAGATAGAAATTATTTCCAAAAAACGGATTTTGCTCAGTGTTTTCAACATCAAAATAATTAAACTGTAATTCATAAAAAACATTTGACGAAATCTGATGATTTATCTTAGCATAATATTGTGAATTTTCATCTATAACCTCAGGATTATTCTGCCAATTATACAGCATGTAAGAACCTACATATGTTCTTCCTTCGGTTTTTGATAAATTAGTTCCCAATTTCAACTGAATAGGGACTTTTTGATTTAATGTCTGAAAATCAAAATTCAATTTTGCATTTCCTGCCCATACATTAGAGCTAAATCCTGGTAAAACGTTATTTGCATTATTTCCGGGAAAACCTGGAACAGTACTTACTAACTGATCCGAAATCCAACTCGGGTTTTGTACAAGGAAAAAATCTCTTTCCAATCCTCCGTAAAAATTTATGAATCTTGAAAGCTTCTTAGACGGAATGAGCGGACCTCCTAATGTTAAATTGTAAACATTATAGCCCTGTGAATAATCATTTGCCAAAAATTCATCGGTGATTCCTTCAATTGAACCTGAAAACTGATCACTCCCCGATTTTGTAGTAACATTAATTATACCGCTAAGTACGTTTCCATATTCCGCACTGAATCCTCCGGTTAAAACCGCTAATTCTTCAAGTGTGTTAGTACCGATAACTGCAGTAGAAGTTCCATCCAGCGGATTTGTAGTTAAAACTCCATCCACTATTACTGCTGTTTCATTAGTTCTTCCACCCCGAACATTTATTTCATCACCTCTCTCATCCTGTACAACCCCTGCCGTAGTTGACGCAAGGTTTTGAATTGTCCTTATTCCTGTATTATCAATGAATTCCTTATTAATAATCTGACCGCTTTGATCAGGTGATATTGCATTTCTCTTGCCCACTATTTCTATTTCATCAGTTGTAATTTCACTTCCGGAAAGTCTTAAAGCAAAATTTACTTGAGTAGTTAAGTCGGCTGATATTTTTACATCTGTTATAGTTTGAGGGTCGTAACCAATATAAGATGCTGTCACAGAGTAGTTTCCAACATCTACATTTAATATGGTAAATTCACCGGCATCGTCAGTAATTGCGCCTAGATTAGTAGCTTCAACCTTTACGGTAGCTCCCACCAATGGTGATTTATCTTTGGCGTCTACAACTTTTCCGGTGATTTTCCCGGTAGTTCCTTGTTTATCCAAGGCAAATGAGCTGCTTACAATAAAACAAAGAACAAACATCAGGGAAAGTGTGGATCTTATTATTGTGGTCATTTTTTCCCCCTTTTTAGAAAAAATTAAGTTAGTAATTTTTTTTGTCATATTGTTTCTAATTTTAAAAAACCCTCACAAAAATACAATTTCTTGTTTTCTATGAGGGTCGGTTTTATTTAAAAGTATTTAAACAAATATTTTTATTTAATCAACATCATTTGTTTTGTGTCTGTGAAGTCTCCTGTTGTTATTGTGTAATAATAAATTCCACTTGATAAGTGGCTTGCGTTGAATAATATTTCTTTTGGACCTTGAGTCTGAATTTCATTTACCAATGTTGCAACTTCTTTTCCAAGTAAGTTATAAACTTTCAATGATACTAAACCTGTCTTTTGAATATAGTAGCTTACGGTTGTAGCAGGATTGAAAGGATTTGGATAGTTTTGGAACAATTCATATGACTTTGCAATGGATACGTCCTCTCTTATTCCAACAGGTGTGAAAGTTCTAGTTATTCCGTAGACCGGAGCCTTACCCCATGAAGCAACATTTACCCATCCACCTGCTCTCATATCTCTCACAAAATACAGATTTATTCCAGTAGTTCCGCTATATCTCGGAGCCAGTGAAGAATGTTTCTCCTCAACTAAAGGAGTATTTGTTAAATTTACTGGAGTTGACCATGAAGTCCCGTTATTTGCTGATGCAGAATAAAAAATTTCACCTGCGTTTACGAGATCTCCGTTTTCAACAACCTGTTTATTTCCCCACAAATAGGTAGTAAAAGAACAAACTAATTTACCATCTCCTAACACTGTTATGGATGGTTGTGATAACGGTGCTGTCAAAGCTTGAGTTAATGTATCAGTTAAATTAGAAATGTTATTTTGCCCTGCAATTATATTAAAACCGGTTGCTTGTGACCAGTGATAAATTCTCGGCTTTACAAATCTTGTTGTGTTTGCTACAACCGGATCAAGATCAAATTGATTATATGCAGTACATACAATGTGAAAATTTCCTGAAGCATCAAATACTGCCTGGTATCCGCCTGCTAAATTAAAATATAAAGTATCGGTACCATCCAGAATATATGGAGCTAACACTACTGGTGCATCCCATGTCGCTCCGTTATCATTGGAAAGGAAATAAGTCAGGTTAATTCCATTAACATAATCATATCCAACGACTGCAACTTTTCCACCGGGTCCGGCTGCTACATCAAAGTTTCCTGAAGGTCCGCCTATTTGAGCTCCTTCAATGTATGCACCCCATGAAGTTCCATTATATGTTGCTCTCTGGCTGAAGAAATTTGCTCCGTCATTTGGGGCTGCGGCTATTACAATGTTTCCGTTTGTTGTACCGGCTCCATGCGGCCATATAGGCTGATTTGCACCCGATATTGGCTGAATCCCTGTTATTTCTGTTAATGAAAATCCTCCGAAAATAACATCCTGCCATACTCTTGTACCAACTGCACCGCTCTGGTGAGCCATGAATACTGGAATTCCGTTTCTCAAGCTTAAACAAGGAAAACCATGTGATGCTGTTGTCGTTATGACATCTGCTGTCCAGGTAAGCCCCGCATCATCGCTATATGCATAGTAAATATATCTTCCTACTCCTGCTGCTGTTGTTGAATCCTGCTGTGCCATTAATATCGCACAGTAATTTGCCGGATTAGTAGGGTCTTGTACCAAATATCTTACTGCACCATTGGTCTGATAATCATAAGAAACAGACCATAAATTTGTATAATGTTCATCCGGTCCTAGTGTTGGAGGTGGCGGCTGCTGTGCATTTGAAACGCCAATGATAACGAACATTGAAAGAAATAAGAATGTAGATAATTTTTTTAACATGTTTTTCTCCTTAGTTTATTTATTTAATTAAAATTTATTTCTTTGTTAGAGGGTCGTATGAATTTTTGATAAATATACTACTAATGCTATAACTTGTCAATATATAATTTCGTAGTAAGCGACCAAAAATTTTTTAAAAATATTTCTAATATACTTTTCATCTTAGCTTGTTACACTTTTAATTTGTTTGAAAATTGCTTCCGATATTTTTCTTCTGCTCTGAATAGTTTTTCCCGCTGTATGATTAGTCAGAATGACATTGTCAATCTTTGCAAAAGCTTTGTTTATAAAAGGTTCATTGCTGAACACGTCAAGCCCGGCGAATTTTATTTTTTTTCTTTTAACGAGATTTAATAAATGTTTTTCATCTACAATATCACCTCTTGATGTATTGATAAATATCGAATTTATGTTCAACAGGTTTAGCTTCTCCTTTGAAATGAAATGATAGTTTTTTTCATTCAAAGGAATGTGTATTGATACAATGTCGCAGTGTTTAAGAATATAGTTGCAGCTTTTAAAAATAAAATTTTTATTTTTTATCTTTATTCTCGGGTCAGTATCGTTTGCATAAACCTTCATTCCTAAAGCTTTACATAATTTTCCTAAATAACTTCCGACTTTTCCGAATCCGATAATTCCAATTTTCTTCCCGAACAATTCATTCCTCTCAAAATCATAAAACCCGAACTCACCTTTTCTCACTAGGGAATCCGAAAAAAGTATTTTTTTTTCGATTGCAAGAATCAATGCTAATGTATGTTCAGCGGCGGAAATATTATTAGAGTCATCGGCATTCAATATTCTAATTCCTTTTTTTTCTGCATACTTAATATCAATATGATCAGTACCTTTTGAACATGTTGCAATTGTTTTGAAAGAAGTCCTGTCTAAAAAATTTGTATCAATCTTTCTTATACTCCTTATCACCAGGATATCAAAATCGCTGAATGATTTCAGTATCTCCGAATTTGAAATCCCGAACTTAATTTTTATTAAAAATTTCTTTGAGGATAAAATTTTTATCCCTGCCGGATCAATTTCATCTGCAATCAATACTTTTATTTTAGTCATAAAATATATTCAGCTTTAAAAATTAATTTTTATTAGGGTTGTAAGGAGTGGGAAAGATGTGTGACTCGGGATGAAATAAAATGACTAAGTATCCAGATACTCTTCAATTAGTTTTAGTATTTCATACTTACCTTCGCCTGTTACAATTGAAAAGGGAATGTAATCAATGCAAAGATCTTCATTGTTTACAATCTTGGATGCACGGTAAATCTGCTTTTGCATTTTATTGGCTGAAATTTTATCTGATTTGGTAAGTACTATTGCAAAGGGAATTTCATAGTATTCAAGCCAGCTTACCATTAGCTCATCAAGATATGTCGGTTCGTGTCTCGAGTCAATTAAGACAAATACTAATTTAACGTTTGATCTTTCACTGATATAATCTTCTACTAATTTTCTCCAGCCTGCTCTTATTTGTTCCGGTACCTTTGCATAGCCGTATCCCGGAAGATCAACCAGGTAAAATTTTTCATTTATCAAAAAATAATTTAACTGCCTGGTTTTCCCAGGTACTGATCCGATCTTAGCCATTTTCTTCTTATTGCAGATTACATTTATCAGTGACGATTTACCAACATTCGATCTTCCGACAAATACAAATTCAGTTAAAACTGAATTTGGCAATGCTCTGAGATCATATATACTTTTAATAAATTCAGCTGATAATATTTTCATGTTAACCCCAAAATCACTTATAAAGAAAAATCCTTAACGAACATAAATAATTTTATTGGGAAAAATTTTTAACTTTGTTAAGGATTTCTAAAAAAATTAGTTTCTTATGTTGTCTTTCTTCTTGTCTTTTTTGGTTTTAATCCTTCCGGCACTATAGAATCGGTATTCTTAGCCGGCTTTTTCTTCTCTACTGTCTTTTTATCAACAGACTTTCTGACTTTTTCCTTAGTGCTTTTAGTCTCAGATTTTTTTGTTTCAGGATTTTCCTTTTCGGATTTTTCCTTTGCTGTTTCTTCCTTCGCTTTTACATAATTGTAATCTACAAACTCTATGATTGCGGTTCTCGCTCCGTCTCCATAACGGTTACCTGTCTTAAGGACTCTTGTGTATCCTCCGGGTCTGTCACCGACTTTCATTCCTATTTCATCAAACAAAACAATCAAAGCTTCTTTGTTATTTAAAAATTTTCTTGCTTCCCTTCTTAAATGCACGCTCTTCTCAGGAGCTGAATCTTTAAACATCAATGCATTTTTTGCTTTCGTAACAAGCGGCTCAATAAATCTTCTCAGCTCTTTTGCCTTTGCCTCTGTTGTCTTTACTCTCTTATTCAGTATTAATGAAATGGATAAGTTAGCAAGTAATGAGCTTCGGTGACTTGCAGTTCTTTTTAGCTTTCTGCCCTTTTTTCTGTGTATCATAAAATTCTAAAATAAACTTTTAATTAAATAATTTTAACTTACCGGCTCTTCTTTCAAATATTTATCAACATCCATTCCGAAAGTTAACCCGAAATTCTCAATCAATTCTCCCAACTCCGCAAGTGACTTTCTGCCAAAATTTCTGTAATGAAGCATTTCACTTTCGTTTTTACCGACAAGATCTGCAATTGTTTTAATGTTGGCTGATCTTAAACAGTTCTGTGACCTCACCGAAAGATCAAGCTCATCAACGGGCATGATCAAAATTTTTCTTATCATTTCGTGCTCTTCATCCTTTTCAGTTTTTGCGGGTTCTTCTTTCTTTTCAATGTGCTGCGGATTCAGATTCAAAAACAACTGGATATGTTCCTGCATGAGTTTTGCAGCATACACTAAAGCATCCTCCGGATTAATTGAACCGTCAGTTGTAATTTCAATAATCAGTTTTTCATAGTCAGTTCTTTTACCAACTCTTGTATTTTCTACTATATAGTTGGCAAGTTTTACCGGTGAAAAAACAGAATCCATCGCTATGAATTCCATTGGTATATTTGCCTGCTTGTTATCTTCTGACGGAACATAACCAACTCCGGTTCCCATTCTCAGTTCAATATTAAGATTCGCATCCTTGTTCAGTGTTGCAATATATTTATCCGGATTCAAAATTTCAAAATCAGAAGTGCTGTCCTGAAGGTCTTTTGCAGTGAATTTATGCGGACCCTTCAGACTAAACTCTATTTTTGCGGATTTTCCGGTTATATCCTTGAATCTTACTTCTTTAAGATTTAGAATTATTTCCGATAAATCTTCAACAACACCTTTTATTGTTGTAAATTCATGAGGAGCATCGTTTATTCTTATAGCCATAATGGCACTGCCGGGAAGAGAAGAAATTAATACTCTCCTTAAAGAATTTCCTAATGTTACTCCATAACCTCTTTCCAGTGGCTGTACTATAAATCTTCCGAATGTATCAGAGTATGAAGATTCCTCTTTTACAATCGCTTCGGGCATTTGAAAATTATTAATTTTCATAATATTATACTTGTGTATTTAATTTTTAATAAAACTATTTTGAATACAACTCAACTATGAGCTGTTCATTCGCATTGAAAGGAACCTCCGCTCTTTCCGGTTCTTTCATAAATGTTCCCTTCATATTTGCTTTGTCGAGTATGAGCCAGGACACCATCATATTATCCTTTATTCTTTTCATTGAATCATGAATTAGCTCAAGCTTCTTGCTCTTATCCCTCACCTGAATTGAATCTCCTGACTTTAATAAATAAGAAGGTATATTTACCACCTCCCCGTTTATTGTGAAATGTTTGTGAAGAATTAATTGCCTCGCTGCTTTTCGGGATGGCGCTAAACCCAGTCTGTAAACTGTGTTGTCAAATCTTCTTTCTAAAAGTTTTACCAGATTATCTCCGGTAACTCCAGATTTCCGGGAAGCTTCTTCAAAATATTTTCTGAATTGATTTTCCAGCAATCCGTATGTCTTTCTTACTTTCTGCTTTTCCCTTAACTGAATTGCATAATCTGAAATTCTGGACCTTCTTGAAAGTCCGTGCTGACCGGGTGGGTAATTCCTGCTTTCAATCGGGCATTTGTCAGTGAAACATTTTGTTCCTTTCAGAAACAGTTTCATCCTTTCCCTCCGGCATAATTTACAACTTGGTCCGGTATATCTTGCCATTTTTTTTTATTTCCTTATTTTAAAAAATTTTGTTGAATATTAATTTCTTCTTTTCTTAGGAGGTCTGCATCCGTTGTGAGGAAGCGGTGTTATATCTTTAATTGATGTAATCTCAAGACCCGCCGTATTTAACGACCTTACTGCAGCATCTCTTCCTGACCCAACTCCCTTTATCAAAACCTCAACTTTCTTCATCCCGACATCCATCGCTGCCTTTGCTGCAGACTCTGCTGTTATCTGTGCAGCAAAAGGTGTGTTCTTCTTTGACCCTTTAAATCCCATCTTGCCGGATGACGCCCATGCAATCGTATTTCCATAAGAATCCGTAAGTGTAACAATCACATTGTTAAATGTAGCCTTAATATGAGCAACACCGTTTGCTTCAACATGAACTTTCTTTTTGGTTTTCTTAAAATTTTTAGCCAATTTCTATTACCTTTTATAATTTATTTTTGATAATTTTTTCTAACTCAACACACTCCATGCACTCTGCACACTGTTACACTCTACAAGCTCTATTCATTATTTCTTAGCCGCAACTTTCTTCTTCCCGGCAACTGTTTTTCTCTTACCTTTTCTTGTTCTGGCGTTTGTCTTGGTTCTTTGTCCCCTGACCGGAAGCCCTCTCCTGTGTCTTTTACCTCTTAGAGTCCCAATATCCATCAATCTTTTAATATTCATCGCAATCTCAGATTTCAAAGATCCCTCAACCTTGAGTTCATTTCCCATACCTGCACGGATATGATTTACTTCGTCATCAGTCAGTTGTGAAACTTTCTTGTCTTCACTTATTCCTGCCTGAGCTAATATTTTTTGTGCAGTAGATTTTCCTATTCCGAAAATTGAAGTTAAACCGATTACAACTCTCTTGTTTTTTGGTAAATCTACCCCTGCTATTCTTGCCAAATTATTTCTCCAAAAATATTTTTAAATTAATTTTTAACCTTGTCTTTGCTTATGCTTTGGATTTGTACAAATAACTCTCACAACGCCTTTGCGCTTTATTATCTTGCACTTCGAACACATTTTTTTTACTGAACTTCGCACTTTCATTATGTTACTATTATATATTTATATAAATTATTTATATCTGTAAGTTATTCTGCCTTTTGTTAAATCATACGGTGAAAGCTCTACAGTTACTTTATCACCCTGTAATATCCTTATATAATTCATTCTCATTTTCCCCGATATATGTGCTAGTATTTCATGACCATTTTCTAATTTTACTTTAAAATTAGTGTTTGGCAATATTTCTGAAATTATTCCGTCAACTTTTATCGCCTCTTGTTTTGCCAATTGTGACAATTATTTATGATTTCAAATAGTTAGTATTTCTGCTTTACCCTTATGCACTAATACTGTATGCTCAAAATGGGCTGATGGTTCTTCATCTTTTGTTGTGATTGTCCATCCGTCATTCTTTTGATAAACCTTATATGTTCCGTAATTAACCATTGGTTCGATTGCCAAAACCATTCCTTCATATAATTTCTGATTTGATCCTGCACTATAAAAATTTGGTATTGCCGGATCTTCGTGCAGATTCTTTCCAATCCCGTGTCCTACCAATTCTCTTACGACTCCGTATCCTGACCCTTCAACATAGTTCTGAATAGCGACTGAAATATCATTCACTTCGTTGCCTTCAACTGCCATTGCAATTCCTTTATACAAAGACTCCTCCGTAATCTTAAGAAGCTTTGCTTTCTTCGGAGATATTTCACCTACCGCAAAAGTGTAAGCACCGTCTCCGTAATAACCGTCCTTCCTAACACCAACATCAATCGAAACTATATCACCGTTTTGTAAAACTCTTTTACCCGGAAGCCCGTGTACAACTTCCTCATTTACAGAAATACAACTGCTGGATGGAAACGCTTTCTTCTTTACCTTGTATCCCTTAAAAGCCGGATAAGCATTCTTAGAAACTATGAAATCTTCGATTAGTTTATCTATTTCCCCCGTTGTTATTCCTTCTTTAATATATTCCTTAATATAAGTAAAAACTTCCGAAACTATTTTGCAGCTTTCCTTAATTAAATCAATCTCTCTTTGAGACTTTATCATTGACATTGAAATATTACCTTCTTGCTTTAATCTTTCCTGTCTTCATAAAGCCGTCATAATGTCTCATTAACAAATGTGATTCGATTTGCTGAAGTGTATCCAGCGCTACTCCTACTATTATTAATAAACTTGTTCCACCGAAGAATGACGCTAAACCTGTTGTTACTCCTAATTTCATTAAAAACGTTGGCAGTATAGCTATGATTGCTAAAAATATTGCTCCGGGCAATGTAATCTTTGTCAAAATATTATCTATATAATCTGAAGTCGGTTTACCGGGTCTTACTCCGGGTATAAATCCTCCCTGCTTTTTCATATTGTCCGAAACATCCTTCGGATTGAATGCAATTGCAGTATAAAAATACGTGAAGAAAATTATCAGTAAAGCATAAATAACAGAATAAAACCAGCTTGTGTAATCAAAGTATTTCGATATTCCCTGCATGAATTCGCTGTTTGGGAAAAATGATAAAAACGTACTGGGAATAAACATTATTGACTGTGCAAAAATCAAAGGCATTACTCCGGCTGAATTTACTTTCATCGGAATGTACTGTGTTACTCCTCCAAATACTTTTCTGCCTACTACTCTCTTGGCATACTGTACCGGAATCTTTCTTGTCGCAACAGTAACTGCTATAACTCCTGCAATAATAAATAAAAATCCCGCAATATAAATCAATTCGATTAAAAGATTTCTTGCTCCGGATGAAACGATCTGATATTCATCAAAAACCGAGTATGGAAATCTGTCAATTATTCCAATGAAAATTATTAGTGAAATTCCGTTTCCGATTCCTCTTTCCGTTATCTGCTCACCAAGCCACATCATAAAAATTGTTCCTGCAGTGAGAATTATTACAGTAGATACCGTAAAGAAAAATCCTGATATATCCGGACTGATAACGCTCATGTCCCCGACATTTCTGCTGGCTAACTGAACACTTACACCCCATGCTTGTAATGCAGCAACTGGAATTGTTCCCAGCCTTGTAAGCTGATTGATTTTCTTTCTTCCCTCTTCTCCTTCTTTTTGCAATTTTTGAAAGTAAGGAAAAACTGCACCTAAAAGCTGAATGATAATTGAAGCACTGATGTAAGGCATTATCCCTAATGCAAATATAGCGGCATTCTTAAATGCACCGCCTACAAACATGTCGTAAAGTCCGAATAAAGTATTATCCGACTGATTTTTTTGCGCTTCAGCTAATAAAGATGAATCTATTCCCGGAAGAGTTATGTGAGCACCAATTCTTACTACCACCAATAATGCAAGGGTGAATAATAACCTGTTCCTTAATTCTTCAATCTTAAAAATATTCCTGAAACTCTCTACAAATCCACTCATATTACGACTGCTTTTCCTCCGCCTTTTTCTATTTTTTCCTTAGCAGATTTGCTGAAAGCATTTGCAGTAACTTCAATCTTTGCTTTTAGTTCTCCATTCCCTAAAACTTTGAAAGGCAGGTTTTTACCTCTGATAAGTTTTTTGCTGAGCAAGTATTCTTTATCAAAACTCGTAACTGAAATTTTTCCGGAATCTATAAAAGCCTGAATGTCATCAAGATTAATTGTAACATACTCAACCCTGTTAATATTCTTAAATCCAAACTTAGGTACTCTTCTCTGTAAAGGCATCTGTCCGCCTTCAAACCATGCTCTGAATTTTGCACCGGAGCGTGAATGCTGACCCTTGTGACCTTTAGTAGAAGTCCCGCCATGACCAGATCCCTGACCTCTTCCGACTCTCTTTTTCTTTTTTCTTGAACCTTCAGCATAGTGAAGATTGCTTAAGACATCCATCTAAAAAAAATTAATGTTTTAAAATTAAAAGATACCTCTTGCAACTAAGGTTACAAGAGGTATCTGTAGTCTGTATTATTTCTTGAAATTGTAAGACATTGATAATACACCGTATAAATCGTTTTCCTTCCCGCTTAAGACGTTTGGTCCTATCTGTATAAATCTTTCTCCGATTAATCCGTCAAGACTGAAACTTCCGAACTGCATTCCAATACCCAATGTAATTGTCTGATCAGGATGGCTTGCAAGTGTTTCTTTAAATTCAGCTGAAGATTGTAACGAATCATAAGTTATGGTTATTTCATCTTTTCCCTGAGATAACGCTCTTGAGTATCCGAATCTTCCCTGCATCCAATCCGTTAAGTTCCATTCAACACCAATATTGAACTGCGGGAAAATTATGTTTTCAAATTTGTCTTTTAATATCTGTGTTCCATAGCCTCCGTCAGTTCCAATTGTATCGTAAAATGTGTAACTGCTGGAGAAATATCCGCCTGAAACACCACCTGCTAACATTCCCATATTGTTGATCGGAAAGTTAATTCCAACTCCGCCAAGAATGTTCCAATAATCATTCTTTTCGGTAAACGGTAAGGCAGCCGGAGTTCTTGTTGGCTCCCAGTCCATTATATCAAAATTAACATAAGGAACTACTGATACATTTGAATTTTTTACTTTATACCATCCCCGGTAGAATGCATTTAACTGTAATCCGCCGTCATTTTCATAATTTTCAGTTACGGAGTCATGCTGAGTGTCGTAACTGTAATTGTTGAATTTAATTCCAACGGTTCCTTCTGTCCAGCTGGCAGCCGAGGATTTAGCAAGTATTCCGAATGTACCTCCCCAAATATTGGTTGATCTGCTGTCATTCACATTTGCCGTTGGATTGTTTGGATTCGTTGAAGTTATATCGCTCGACCAGTAAGCAACATAAGGAGATAATCCAAGTGTTACATTAGTAGAAGAATTATAAGCAATTAATGCTTTAAACGGAACTAAAGGCTTTTCATTTCCTATGGATTCATAATATGACCTTATACTTCCAAAGAAAATCTGCCCTTCTTCTTTATTCAAAATCATTCCGAGTGACCATTGCTTCCCGGTTCTGAAATTTACTCCCAGATACTGATCACGCAAACGATAAGCATAATCTTTATCTTGATTGTTGTAACCGGTTTTCGGATCATAATCAGATGTGTACCTGCCGATATCACCGAATGCATAGTTGTTGTATTTGTTACCCCATGCCGGATTCCGGTTTAAATCTATTGCAGCATCCATTATGAACGGATTATACCCTAGAGCTTCGTACCTTGCAGTACCACTGGGTATGGCATCCTGTGAAAATGTAAAACTTGAAAAGCTAAGAATAAAAAGCATTACAAATTGAAACAGAAGTATTAATTTTTTCATTTTTTTTACCCCTTTCTTTTTTTTTAATTTTACCTTTCTTACAATTGATAGAATAATAAGTTACTCTACCAAACTCTATCAAACACAAAAATTATTCTTTATAATTTTCTTCTACTTTCACCAGGTGTTTAACTATATTGATCATTCCTCTGATCTGCGGCGTATCTTTCTTTATTGTAAAATAATTGGGTCTCCCTAAACCCAAAGCCTCAATAGTAAGCTTCTGCTTTTTTAACCTCCCAATTATGCTTCTTGTTTGTGTTATCTTTAACATCCTGATCTGAATGATATTTTAGAATGAATAATCTTTTAAAATTTTTTACTTAGTTTGCAAATAATTCCTGCAATGACAACCCTCTTCTGTTTGCCACGGATTTTGCATCACTTAATGATACCAGTGCTTTCATAGTCGCCTTTACAACATTGTGAGGATTAGATGATCCTAAAATTTTAGTAAGCACGTCCTGTACACCAGCTGATTCCAGCACAGCCCTGACTTTGACACCGGCTATAATCCCCGTACCGGGAGAGGCAGGTTTCAACAAAACTTTAGCTGCACCAAACTTTCCGATTATTTCGTGCGGAATTGTTCCTTTTACTATCGGAACTGTTATAACATTCTTTTTTGCATCCTCTACACTCTTTCTGATTGAATCCGTAACTTCATTTGCCTTTCCTAATCCTATTCCAACGTGACCATTACCGTCTCCTACAACAGTGACAGCAGAAAAACTGAATCTCCTTCCTCCCTTTACCACTTTGGCTACTCTTCCGATGGAAACCATTTTTTCTTTTAACTCAAGCTCTCCTGCTTTAAATGCTTTATTTTTTTTTATCATTAAATTTTATTTTCTTCAAAATCTTTCTATGTTGAAGCTGTCGGTAGTTCTCAGGGGAGGATTCGAACCTCCACTAACGGCTCCAAAGGCCGCTGTCCTGCCATTAGACGACCCGAGAAAATCTTAATCGTCTTTTAAATATAATAATTATATTTAGAAGTTTAAACCACCTTCTCGGGCTCCATCGGCAAGTGCTTTTACTCTGCCATGGTATAAATAACCGTTTCGATCAAATACTGCCTGATTAATGTTTGTGGATTTTGCCCTTTCAGCTGTAATCTTACCAACTTCCCTGCTCTTCTCAATTTTACTTTTTAATCCGGAAATCTTTTCTGCAACATCTTTTGATCTTGTTGAAATTGTCAAGAGTGTTTTTGCATTTACATCGTCTACCAGCTGAGCATAAATATGAAGTGAACTTCTATATACTACTAACCTTGGCTTCTCAGGTGTTCCTTTTAATTTTTTCCTGATTTGATGCCTGATTCGCTCCCGTCTTTTTTTACCCTTTTGTATTTGATTCATGTTCGTTGCTAAAATGTTATTTTGCTGCTGTTTTACCTGCTTTTCTTCTTACAAACTCATTCTCGTATTTAATACCTTTGCCCTTGTATGGTTCGGGTAATCTGAATGATCTGATCTTTGAGGCAACCAAGCCAACCAGATCTTTACTAATTCCTGATACTATTACAGTGTTTGGGTTTGGAACATCTATTGTTATATCAGGTGGCGGAACAAATACTGTAGGATGAGAAAATCCAAGCATCATTACTAAATTTTTTCCCTTCAATTCCGCTCTGTATCCTATACCTACCAGCTCAAGCTTCTTACTGAAACCTTCATTTACTCCGACAACCATATTATGTATTAAAGACCTGTATAACCCGTGTAATGCCCGGTTCTTTTTACTGTCATCATTTCTTGTAACAAGTATCTCATTTCCGTTTATGTCTACCTTTACTCCGTTTACAATATTTAAATTCATAGTTCCTTTCGGACCGGATACTTCTACTGAATTATCTTTCCTGGTAACTTTTACTTTCTCTAAAATATTAACTGGTTTTTTTCCTATTCTGCTCATTGTTTTTCTTCTTAAAATTTTATTACCAAACCTGGCAGATGACTTCTCCGCCAACTTTTAAATCCCTTGCTTCCTTGTCTGTGAGCAACCCCTTTGACGTAGAAACGACTGCTATTCCGAATCCGTTTCTTACTCTTGGTATATCCTCGTGCTGAACGTATCTTCTTATTCCCGGTCTGCTGATTCTCTTTAATCCTAATATTACACTGTCACCATCTGAATATTTCAATTTAATAGAGAGCATCTTAAATTTCTTTTCCGTCTCTATCACTTTGTAATCCTCAATGAAAGACGATTTCTTTAGGATAGAGCTTAAAGCTTCTTTAAATTTTGATGATGGTAAGTCAACACTCTTCTTTCCCGCTTTAAGCGCATTTCTTAATCTTGTTAAATAATCCGATATTGGATCTGTCATTGACATTTATATATCTCCTGAAACATTTAATTTACCAACTTGATTTTACTATTCCCGGGATTTTTCCCTGCAAAGCCATTTCTCTGAAAACTAATCTCGACATTCCGAATTTTCTGTAAAAGCCTCTTACCCTTCCTGTTACATTACATCTGTTATTTAACCTTGACGGACTGCTGTCCCTGGGCAGTTTTTGCAAAGCCGCATAATCACCTTTCGCTTTTAGCTCTTTTCTTAATTCGGCGTAATGCTTTACTGTTTTTTCACGTCTTTTTTGCCGTGCTATTAATGATTTCCTTGCCATTTTGTTTATTAGTTTTTTGACTGTCTTGTAATAAAAGGTAAACCAAATCCCTTAAGAAGCTCAAATGATTCTTCATCAGTTTTTGCAGTTGTAACAAATGTAATATCCATTCCGGAAATCCTGTTCACGTTATCAACATTGATCTCAGGAAAAATTATCTGCTCCTTTATTCCCAGACTGTAATTTCCCCTTCCGTCAAAACTCTTGTCCGAAAGTCCTCTGAAATCTCTTATCCGGGGGATTGAAATGTTTATGAATCTTTCTAAAAATTCATACATCCTGGCATTTCTCAGAGTCAGTCTGACTCCTATGTTCATTCCTTCCCTTAATTTGAAATTGGAAACAGATTTTTTAGCTTTTACTACTGATGGTTTTTGACCTGTAATAGCTTCAATTTCTTTTACCGTAGTTTCAATGAGCTTTTGATCCGCTGTGGCTGCACCAACTCCAACATTGATATTAATCTTTTCAAGCTTCGGTGCCTGCATCACATTTTTAAAATTGAATTTCTTCATTAGTTCAGGTACTACCTTTTCCCTGTAATGCTTAAGTAAATTTACAGGAACTTTCTCTTCCGTAAATGACTGCTCTGTCTTCTCAACATTTGTCTCTTCGCCTTTTTTCTTTGGCCCGGCTTCTTTTTTTCTGTCTGATTTTGTTTTTGCCATGACTTTATTTAACTGATAATAATTTCACCTGATTTTTTACTCATTCTCATCCTTGTCACCTTCCCGGTCTTTTCATCTTTTATTAAATTCATTCCGATTCTTGTTGGCTGATTTGTCTTTGGACAAATAAGCATTACATTGGATATATTGATCGGTGCCTCTCTCTTCACTATTCCGCCCTGCTGATTCTTCTGGTTGGGTTTTGTATGCCTGTGTATAATGTTTACACCTTCAACAATTACTCTGCCTTTTTCCCGGTCTATAAATAAAACCTTTCCGACTGATCCTTTTGAATTTCCGGAAACTACCTTTACAGAATCGTTTTTCTTTATTCTTGTTTTTATCTTTTCCTTGACCTGCATATTTTTAATTCAATTTTTTCTAACTTTTTACTTTTAACTTTTCAGATTACTTCCGGAGCCAGCGATATTATCTTCATAAACTGTTTATCCCTCAATTCTCTTGCAACCGGTCCGAATATTCTTGTTCCCTTCGGCTCATTCTGAGCATTAATTAAAACCGCTGCATTCTCATCAAACTTAATATACGTTCCGTCCTTCCTTCTTGTCTCCTTTGCAGTCCTCACTATTACTGCTTTCGAAACTTCACCTTTTTTTACTGTCCCTCCCGGAATGGCTGTTTTCACTGTTACTACAATCACATCACCGACTCCGGCATATCTTCTGTCAGAACCTCCGAGTACCCTAATGCATCTCACTGATTTTGCTCCTGAATTGTCGGCAACTACTAAATTGGTTTCTTCCTGTATCATATGTGATAATCTTTATTGTATAATTTAAATTATTTTACTTTTTCCATTATTTCCACCAATCTCCATCTCTTTGTTCTGCTCAATGGTCTTGTCTCCATTATCTTTACGGTATCACCTATGTCACATGAATTCTTGGGATCATGGGCAGCAAATTTCGTTGTCTTCTTGAAATATTTTTTATAAATCGGATGCATTATTTTTTTCTCTTCACTGACTATTATTGTCTTATCCATCTTATTACTTTTTACTTTTCCAATTCGTGTTTTCCTCATTCCTGTGTGTGAAGTCATTTTCTTTTGCTGCAGTTTTTTATCGCCCTCTATTTTATCAGCTACTTTTTCAGCTATCTCCCCGGCTTTTTCAACAACATTCTCAGCAATCATCTCGGATTTTTCGGCAATTTTTTCTACTATTTCCTGAGCTTTTTCTGATATTGTTTCTTTAGACATCTTAATTATTATTTTTTCTTTGAAATATTTTCGTTTATTTTCAATTCTTTCTCATTCAATATTGTTTTTATTCGTGCAATATCTTTCTTAGTGTTTGATAAAGACTTATAATTTTCAAGTTGACCGATCGCGTGCTGAAACCTGAAATTTTCCAGAGCTTCATAACTGTCTTTTAAGGAATTTTTTAAATCATCAACAGACATTTCTCTTATTTGATATGATTTCATTTTTCTTTAATTAATCTATTCTTGCTACAAATTTTGTTTTTATCGGTAATTTGTGTGATGCTAATCGCAATGCTTCCTCAGCAACCGTTTTTGAAACACCGTCAACCTCAAACATTACTCTTCCCGGTTTTATAACGGCTACCCAGAATTCAGGTGCTCCTTTTCCCTTACCCATTCTTGTTTCAGCCGGCTTCTTAGATACTGGCTTATCAGGAAATATTCTTATGAAAACTCTTCCGTCCCGTTTCATGTGTCTGGTTAGTGCTATTCTTGCAGCTTCTATTTGTCTGTCTGTAATCCATGCCGGCTCCATTGCCTTTAACCCGAAAGTTCCGAAAGAAACACTAAATCCTCTGCCTGCATTTCCTCTTAAATGTCCTCTCTGGGCTTTTCTGAATTTAACCCTCTTGGGCATTAACATAATCTAATCTCCAGTAAAATTTAATTTCTTGATAATTTTTCACCTCTGCAAATCCAAACCTTTACACCAATAGCACCATATATTGTGTGAGACGTAACAGATGCATAATCTATATCCGCCCTTATTGTTTGAAGCGGAATTCTTCCCTCCTTATATTGCTCCGTCCTTGCTATCTCGGCTCCGCCTAATCGTCCCGAACACATTATCTTTATACCTTCAGCACCCATTCTCATAGTTGAAGTTATTGCTGATTTCATTGCCCTCCGGAAAGAAACCCTGTGAGCTAATTGTCCGGCTATATTCTCAGCTACCAGAGTGGCATTCAGCTCAGGCTTTTTGATTTCAAAAACGTTTATCTTTACTTCTTTATTGGTAATCTTTTTAATCTCACTCTCAAGCTGTGTTATCTCTTTACCGCTTTTTCCAATTACAAACCCGGGTCTTGACGTGTGAATAATCAACGTAATTTTCTTCAGAGTTCTCTCTATTGTAATGTTTGCTATCCCTGCTTTCTCTAATCTTTTCTTCAGATATGACCTTATAACCGAATCTTCAATAAGCTTTTGGGAAAAGCTTTTGTCATCATACCAGTTTGAATCCCATGTATTTATGACTCCTAATCTGAATCCTACCGGGTGTGTTTTCTGTCCCAATAATTCTCCTTAGTGTTTTTTTATTTATTTAGTTTCTTCAAATTGCTCTACTACAACTGTTAAATGAGCCGATCGCTTTTGGATTCTGTTGGCTCTACCCTGAGGTGCAGGTAAAATTCTCTTCATCGATGGTCCTTCATTTACATAAGCATCCTTTATTACTACATCATTTTGACTTAATCTTCCGGAATCCAGTTTGTTAACCAAATTACTGTAGGCGGAGGCAACCGTTTGCTCAATCACCTTAGCTGCACTCTTATTTGTATATTTTAAAATGCTGACTGCCTCATCTACTCTCTTATTTCTAATGAGGTCCACTACCAATCTCATCTTTCTGGGTGATGTACCTATATATCTTTTAAGTGCTCTGGCTTCCATTATTTACTTACCCCCCGCTTTCTCTTCTTTTCTCTGACCTGAATGCGCTCTGAATGTCCTGGTGTGTGAAAATTCACCCAGCTTGTGACCTACCATATTTTCAGATACATAGACCGGAATGAATTTATTACCATTATGAACTGCAAAAGTATGACCGACAAAATCAGGCGAAATAGTACATGCCCTTGCCCAGGTTTTTATCACCTTTTTTTGTTTCTGGGAATTGAGCTTGTCTATCTTTTCTACTAATTTAAAATCTATAAAAGGACCCTTTTTTAGAGATCTTGACATTAATTATTTCCTTTTCTTTACTATAAACTTGTTTGAAATATTCTTCTTCTTTCTTGTTTTGTAGCCTTTTGCAGGTAATCCCCATGGACTTACAGGATGACCTCCTCCTGAAGTTTTTCCTTCACCGCCACCCATCGGATGATCTACAGGATTCATTGCCACACCTCTGACGTGTGGTCTTCTTCCTAACCATCTTGACCTTCCTGCCTTGCCCAAACTTAAATTTTCATGATCAATATTACTTACCACTCCTAAAGTAGCTTTGCATTCGTTTAATATCATTCTTACTTCACCGGAAGGTAATTTTACTTGTGAATATTTAACATCTTTTGCAACAATTTGAGCTGAAGTTCCTGCACTTCTTGCAATTTGAGCACCCTTACCTGGTTTCAATTCTATATTATGAATAAAAGTACCTACAGGTATTTCTGATAGTGCAAGTGTATTTCCGGTCTTTAAATCTGCCTCATTGGATGATTCAATCCTTTCCCCAACCTTCAAAGCATCAGGAGCTATTATGTAACTTTTCTCTCCATTGCCATATTTAATTAGTGCTATCCTTGCAGTTCTGTTAGGATCATATTCTATTGCAATTACTTCTGCTTCGGCATTATTTGTTCTTTTGAAATCAATTATTCTGTATCTTCTCTTATGACCGCCACCTCTGAATCTTGATGTTATCCTTCCATGATTGTTTCTTCCTCCGGATTTTTTCAATGGTGATAAAAGAGATTTTTCGGGCTTGGATTTTGTTATCTCTTCAAATGATGAAATGGTATAGTATCTTGTTGCCGGAGTAGTGGGCTTTAATTTTCTTAACGCCATCGTTTTATTGTCTTAAAATTATCTAAATTCCGATACAAATTTATTGATTTCGAATTTTTTTGGGAAAACTTCAAATTACTCAAAATGCTTAGAAAAGTCAATACAGGAAATCATGAGAAATCCAATTACGACGGATAATCTCCTCATATTATTTTTAACCAAAACTTAACTAAATCCGGTCAAAACTTCATTTTTTAATCTCCCGAATTCATAAGAGATTCTATTATTTTCATTACACTCATCCCGTCCGCCTCAGAATTAAAATTAGTAATTAATCTATGTCTCAATACCGGCTGAACTACCTTCTTCACATCATCAATATTTGGTGAATATCTTCCCTCAAGAATACATATTGTTTTCGCACCTAATATTAAATTTTGTGATGCTCTTGGTCCGGCTCCCCAGCTGATATAGTCCTTTATTATTTTTGGGGATTCGGGATTCATAGGTCTTGTCCTGGCAACAAGGCTCACCGCATAATTGATTACTTCATCTGCTACCGGAACTTTCCTTACCAGATCCTGAAATAAAATTATATCTTCCTTTGAAAAAATAATTTTTAATTCCGGTTTATACATGCTTGTTGTTCTTTTTATTACATCCAGCTCTTCTTCGAATCCGGGATAATCAAGCCAAAGATTAAACATGAATCTGTCAAGCTGAGCCTCGGGCAAAGGATATGTACCTTCTTGCTCTATTGGGTTTTGAGTTGCCAATACAAAGAAAGGTTCTTCCAGCTTATAGCTTGTTCCGGCTGCGGTCACTTTATGCTCCTGCATTGCTTCCAGAAGTGCTGACTGAGTTTTCGGCGGTGTTCTGTTAATCTCATCTGCCAGTATAATATTGCCAAAAATCGGTCCTTTGACAAATTTAAATGCTTTGTTTCCATCTTTGTGATTTTCTAAAATCTCGGTACCGGTAATGTCAGACGGCATTAAATCAGGCGTGAATTGTATCCTACTGAAATTAAGATCAAGTACCTCCGATAGTGTTTTTACAATCAATGTCTTTGCCAATCCGGGAACTCCTACCAGAAGGCAATGTCCCTGTGACAGAATAGAAATCATAATCTGCTCTATAATCTCGTGCTGCCCTACTATTACTTTTGATATTTCATTCTTAAGCTCAGTGTATTTTAAATTTAATATCCTGACTGATTCTACATCGTTATAACTCTGATTTTTTTTTTCGGTCATAGAAAATTCTTTTAATTAAAATATGTCTTTTATAATTTCAACTTCTCCGAAATCTTTAAAATCACCCTTGATCTCATCTACATTACCTGCTATAGAAATTACCAGCTTATCGGGATGTATATATTTCACAGCTGAATCTTTTATCTCTTCTTTTGTCAGCTCATTTACTTTTCTGATATAAGTGCTGTAATAACTCTCTTCGAGATCATAAAGCTTTAGATTTATCACTTTAGATGCTATAGCATTAGGTGTTTCCAGCTGCAAAGGAAAGCTTCCTGAGATATAATTCTTCACATTCTGTAATTCTTCATTACTTACAAAATCATTTCTGATA